>JAOZLU010000267.1 GCA_029934695.1 Desulfobacterales bacterium
TGCGGATCATATCGGAAACCACAAAAACCGTTAGAACCAGGAATGTTCCGTACTCACAATTTCCGTTTTTTTCGTGTATTTCGTGTGTTTCGTGGTTAAAAAAGCGGACGGCAAATATACAGTGGGAGATTCTTTTTTGGAAATCACCTAAGACATCTGCCGAATGAGTTCTTTGATTAAAATTTTACTGATTATAACGAATTTAGGGCACAGTCCCTCAAGTCCGTTATAATCAGAAAAAAACAACAAAGGTAAGCGGATATGGATAAATTTGAGGAACTTTTTGCAAAACTGGAGGAACTTTTTGAACTGGATAAAGCTGATCTTGATTTCGGCATTCATCGAATTATCAAACAAAAGCATGTTCAGATAAAAGAATACCTGCATAAACGCCTTCCTGAAAAGGTAAAAAAAGTTATCGGAGAGGTTATTCAGGATAAATCCCAGATAAAGCTGCATGAAATACGGAGGAAATGCGAAGATGCTTTCGGTTTTGAAGCTTTTGAGCAAGGGGATAAGCTGATTGATATATATGAGAACACACCGCTGGGCAAACAATACACAAACGCGATGCAGCAGTACAGGGAAGCAAAGGATATCAGGCGTAATGAAACCCAAGTCTATTCTCACCTCTGTGAATTTTTCAGCAGGTATTATGATCATGGAGATTTTCTTTCGTTGCGAAGAACCAGCAGCAGGCATAAATATTCTGTTCCGTATAATGGCGAAGAAGTGTTGCTCCACTGGGCAAACAAAGACCAGTATTATATAAAATCGTCTGAAACCCTTAACGATTACACCTTCACCTTGAAAGAAAACACTCGGGAACTGAGAGTAAAATTCAAGCTGACAAAAACAGATGCGGTTCAGGACAATAACAAGGCAGCCCGTGCTTTTGTCATTGATGAAGAAAAAGAGATTGAGGAAACTGCTGATGCCATCATAATCCCCTTCCATTTTAAGGAGTTTCCAAGAAAGCCGACTGAGAAACATACGGTCGAAAATCTTGAAAAAGTGCTTGAGGCAAAACTCCCGGATGTGTGGAAAGAACGATTATGGGAGGAAGACCTGACATTCACCGGAAAAGATTCACGAACTATTCTGAGAAAGCATCTTGTCAGTTACACGAAAAAAAATACCAGTGACTTTTTTATTCATAAAAATATCGGTGGGTTTTTAAGAAACGAACTGGATTTTTACATCAAAAACGAAGTGATGTACCTTGATGATGTGGATGACAGACCTGCCGAGTATCTTGAAAAAGTGATCCGCAAAATAAAAGCCATTCGCATTATTGCAAAAGATTTAATCGCTTTTCTGGCACAATTTGAGGATTTTCAGAAAAAACTCTGGCTGAAAAAGAAATTTGTCATTGAAACCAACTATTGCATCACCCTTGACAGGATTCCGGAAGAACTTTATCCGGAAATTGTTGCAAACAACAGGCAGCAAGAAGAATGGGTCAGGCTTTTTGCCATTGATGAAATAGAAGAGGAGATCGGTCAGCCCGGATATTCTTCTCCGCTTTCTGTGGAATTTTTAAAAACTAATCCTTATCTTGTACTGGATACAGTGTTTTTTGATGAGGATTTCAAATATAAAATTCTTTCCGCAATTGACGATTTTGATGAGCAGTGTGACGGGCTGCTGATTCATTCGGAGAATTTTCAGGCGTTGAATTTGCTACAGGAAAAATATCATGAAAAAATAAAATGTATATATATTGATCCTCCTTATAACACGGATGCTTCATCAATCATCTATAAAAATGACTACAAGAACAGTTCTTGGCTGAGTTTAATGGAAAACAGGCTGACTGCATCTAAGACTTTGCTAACAGACACCGGAATTGTTTGTGTAGCCATAGATGATGAAGAAGTGACCGGAGTACGCTCTGTACTATCTTCTCTCTATCCAAAACAAATAGGCATAGTCGCTGTTCGCTCTAATCCTGCCGGGCGTAAGACAAAAGGGAAATTTGCCCCAGCTCATGAATACGCACTCTTTTTTGGAAAGTCCGAATGGGCGATTCCATGCGCATTAGAAAAATCAGAAAAGTCATTAGCAAGATACCCAAAAAAAGATGAAAAAGGACGATATGCCTGGGCAAATTTTATCCGCTCCGGAAATAATGATAAGCGTTCAGACAGACCAAAACTTTATTATCCAATATTGGTTGATAAAAATGACAGTATTCGTATTCCCAAAATGGTTTGGTCTGATGGCAAAAGTGAATATGGTTTAATGGAAAAGCCCCGCGACACGGAAGTAATTATTTATCCGGTTCAAAAGAAAGAACGTGAATCTATTGAAAAAAACTGGCAAAGAGGGCATGAAAGAGTAAGGAATGAATTAGAAGAATATAGGGTGCGCAGGCAGCAAGATGGCACAATAAGCATAGATTTTAAAACACGCATGGATGAAGAATCCCTTCCTATAACTTGGTGGGAGCATAAAAAATATGCTTCAGCCAATTATGGTGCATCAGAATTGAAGGAACTGTTCGGAATAAAGGAATTTAACTTTCCAAAGGCAAAACGACTGGTATGCGATTGTATAAAAGCCTCCGGAGCAAAGGATCATTCCGTATGTATTTTAGATTATTTTGCCGGTTCCGGAACTACCGGACATTCCGTAATCGCCATGAATCGTGAAGATAATGGCAGACGAAAATACATCCTTGTTGAAATGGGGGACTATTTTGAGGACGTACTCAAACCGCGTATCCAGAAAGTAGTTTATTCTGAAGATTGGAAAAATGGAAAACCAGCCTCATCTGATTCTGGTATCTCCCACTGCTTCAAACATATCCGCCTCGAATCCTACGAAGACACTCTCAATAACCTGACACTGGAGGATCATGAACCGGACCTTATCGGACTCCCCTCTGATGTCCGGGAAGAATACCTGATAAGCTACATGCTGGACATCGAAACCCGCGGTTCACTCCTCGATATGGAATATTTTGAAAACCCTTTTGACTGCACTTTAAAAATATACAATCGTGAAACAGGAGAAGCAGAACCGAGAAAGATTGACCTCCCGGAAACATTCAATTACCTGCTCGGACTTTTTGTCAATAAAATAAGGAAAAAGGATGATTTTCTGACAATTGATGGAAAAAATCCTGCCGGCGAATCTGTTCTTGTTATTTGGCGTAATGTCAAAGAAAAAGACAACGCCGCACTGGAGAAATTTGTCACAAAAACGCTTCAGATCAATACAGCCGATACTAAGTATAAAGCCATTTACATAAACGGCGACACCACCCTGAATGATCCCCACAACTTCATCATGCTGACAGAAGAAATATTTCACAACCTGATGTTTGAGCAGGAAATTTTGTAAGGAAGCACTGAAATGGATAAACTGGTTAAACAGGTCAAATTAGACAAACGCCTTGTGTTGAATGAATGGCTGTTCAGACAACTGGGCTATATTGATACGACAACAGGCATGAAACAACTCAGCCGAATGCTTCGTGATGCCGATACCGGATGGGATGAGCAGAATGTCTTTCACTTCAGAAGGCTTATGGAGTTATCATTGCCTGGAAAGCGGGCCATTACAAATGACCTTATTGCAGAGTATGACAGGAACATTTCTGAACACTGGCAGAGAATTGCCAAAAAGCGGGCAGTTAAGGAACACAGAGCGATTTTTCCACTTTATTTTCAATACCTGGCACTGCTTTTCACAGAATACTATATTGACAGACTGACCCGTGACCGGCAACAGAATACCACAACCCTGCCTGATGAACTGAACAGATTTTGTGAAAAATTCAATCATCGTTTCCCGGGAAGAAGCGGCAGTTCCAACCGAGTTGATCTGTTCCAGGAAAACGAATTATCAAAACTCGCATTCTGGATAGCAACAGGCGGCGGCAAAACTCTTATCATGCATTGCAATATCTGCCAGTTGGATTATTATCTGAAAAAAAGAAATCTTCAGCGTTACTTCAACAAATATATTTTAATCACTCCCAATGAAGGTCTGACAGAACAGCATCTTGAGGAGTTTGTCCTGTCAGGTATTCCTGCCCAGCGGTACCGGAAAGACAAAGCCCAGTATGATATATTTGATAAAAGAATTGTTGAGGTCATTGAGATCACCAAACTGAAAGATCAGAGCGGTGTCACCACTGTTGATGTTGCCGAGTTCGGCAAAAATAATGTTGTGATGGTTGATGAAGGGCACCGGGGCAGCGGAGGAGACGAATGGTTCAATAAAAGACAGCAGCTATGTGAAAACGGTTTTTCTTTTGAGTATTCAGCGACATTCGGTCAGTCTGTAAGTTCACTTTCCGGGAAGAAAAAGAAGGAGATGGGAATGCTCTACGCAAAGAGTGTCCTGTTTGATTATTCCTACAAATTTTTCTTCGGCGATGGTTATGGCAAGGATTTTCATATTATCAATTACAGCGAGAAAAATCCTGATGCTCTCAATGATCTTCATAAATTATATCTCACAGCCTGTCTGCTTCGTTTTTATCAGCAATGCAGATTGTACAAAGATAAACACGGTCAGTATGCATCCTATCTTATTGATGATCCTCTTATGGTTTTTGTCGGCGGTTCCGTTACCGGCCAGAGAGAGAAAAAGCGTGATACAGACATTGTCACCGTATTAAAATTTTTTGCCGACTTCATAGCGGATGAAAGTGCTGTGATTCAAAGGCTTGACTTACTCCTGAAAAAACGGGATGAACTTCGTGATTCCAAAGGATTGGTTTTTGACAAAGCCTTCAACTATGTTCGGAATCTTTTTCCGGTCACGGAGCAGGAATCTGCCTCGAAGCTTTTTGAAGACATTCTTCGCATTGTTTTCAATGCATCAGGAAGAGGCCTGCTCCACGCAGTGTATTTGAAAGGGAACAGTAATGAAATAGGGCTTCGCATTGGTGAAAGCGGTGAGTGTTTCGGGGTGATTAATATCGGGGAGCCAAAAAAACTTTGGAAAATCCTTGAAAAACAGAATGAGGATAACATCATCTGCACACAGCAGCAATTTTCAGCATCCCTGTTTGACAATATCAGATCGCCTGAAAGTAAAATCAGACTTCTCGTCGGTGCCAAGAAATTTACCGAAGGCTGGAACTGCTGGCGAGTCAGTTGCATGGGGCTTATCAATATTGGCAGAAAGGAAGGCTCACAGATTATTCAACTGTTCGGACGCGGGGTCAGGCTTAAAGGACTTGATTTCTGTTTAAAACGAAGCGGGCAGATCAGTCATGCTGACCATCCCGGGTACATAGAAGAGATGGAAACCCTGAATGTTTTCGGAATCCGTGCGGACTATATGCAGGCATTTAACGAATATATTGATGAGGAGGATGTTGATTCTGAAAAGAAAACAGAAATTATCTCCCTGCCGACCATTGAGAATCTGGCAAGAACGGATTTGAAAGTGATTCTGCCGAAAAAGGATATGCCGGATTTTAAAGAAAAAGTCAGACCTGTCTTCAGACGCGAAGAAAAAATAAGAACCAAAATATCCGCAGACTGGTACGGACGGATGGACACCAAGACAAAACGGGGCGATCTGAAGGCTGGCGATAAAAATGTATTTAACAAAACAATATTAAAATCCGAAAATCTGAAATTCATAGACTATGACAGGTTATATATTGATCTTCTCCGTTATAAAAAACAAAATGCCATGTATAACCTGGAAATCAGCAGGGATTCAGTTACAGATCTGTTATCTCAGACAGATTGGTACAACTTATATATTCCGGATCATACTCTTGAGTTTACAGGGTTTGACAAAGTTCGGATATGGCAGGAAATCGCAGGAGACCTGTTAAAAAGATACTGCAAAAAATTCTATAATTTCAAAAAGGATGAATTTGAAGGGCCATATCAGGAGTATCGGACAATACAGGATATCCTTGATTCTCCGGAAGAGCGGCACAATAAACAATTCTTAGAAAATCTCCGTATTGAATACTCGGCTGCCATTGAAAAAAGCCAGGATCAGCTGATTAAGGATCTTGAAAAAATCGGTGAGAAATTAAAATCAGGTAAGTTACAGGAATTTGAATTCAGCGGACTCTCCATTTTCAATTTTGACCGCCATTTGTATAACCCCCTGATACATATAAAAAAAGGGAGCGTCGGTATTCATATCAGACCAACCCGTCTGAATAAAAATGAGAAGCAGTTTATCATAGATATGAAAGCCTGGTGTGAAAGAGAAAGAGACACATTTCTTAAAAATAAGGAACTGTATGTTCTGAGAAATCAGAGCAGGGGCAAGGGCATCAGTTTTTTTGACGAAGGCAATTTTTACCCTGACTTCATCTTATGGCTGATTTCCGGAAACCACCAGTATATTTCCTTTGCAGACCCCCACGGACTTCAATATGCACGGAGCTTCAGCGACAGTAAGATTTTATTCTCAGAGAGGATAAAAGAAATTGAGGATCGTCTGAAAGATGATACTGTTACTTTAAACTCTTTTATTATCTCACCAACACGATTTAACGATATAAAACATTGGCATGGACGCGCTACCAAAGATGAATTCAGCGAGTATCATGTATTTTTTATGTATGATGACGCTGAAACCTACGTTCAGTCAATTTTTAATCGTATGAGATGATCAGCAGATCGGAAAGTTTTCATCCAATCTTGAAAATATAAAATATTGGTTTTAAATATAAGCCATTGAATTTATTGGAAGACAGCTAAAAACCGATTTTAAAAATTATCAATAAATTCAGTCAATAGAAAAAAACTTGATAGTCGAGTATAAGAAATTTTTTTTCTCTGCATATATAGGAAATATAAAGGAAGGAGGATTTGCAATGAAACAAAATAAGCATCTGTTTATGGTTCGGTTGGTTCTGATCGGTGTTTTTCTGGCATCCATATTAAATGGAAATGCCGTGAGTGCGGGCGGCAGTGTCAGCCCCTATTACGGATCATTTTCCACTGAAGTCCCCATTGCCGTTCCTGATTTTCACGGGCTGGATCCCAACCTGAAGCTTGTGTATAATTCAGGCGGCGGCAACTCATGGGTGGGTGTGGGCTGGAGTCTGAGCGGCTTTTCAGTGGTTGAGCGGTCTTCACCTGAAGGCGGAACCCCGCTGTATGATGAAAATGACATTTTTTTCTTAGATGGAATGGAGCTGGTTCCCTGCACTTCCCAGGGCGGAACCCACTGTGCAAAGGTTCAGAATTACACCCGCATCCGAAAAGAGGAAAAAAACTGGTATGTCGTACTCCGATCTCTTTTGATCAGATCAATGCGGCCGTCTCCGTTCAGATCGGCAAAATATATCTGATTTCCGGGTCCCGTTGTTTCCACCGGGTCCTCAAATGTGCCGTCCCCTTTTGACATATAGGTGTGAATATCAGCATCTGATTCGAGCTTGATAAGGTCGGCTTTCCCATCCCCGTTCACATCCGCGAGCGCGACATATCCCGCGCCGGCACCGCCCAGTCCGGCACTGGTGGTGTGGCTCCCGAATGTGCTGTGTTCATCAGATATAAACCGTGCCAACAGTGTCATATTTGACAAGGTCCGTGCGTCCGTCTCCGTTCACATCACCAAAAGTGACATATCCCTCGTCATTTCCACCCGGGCCTTTTGCCAGCTTGTAATCCTGATATGTGCCGTCTCCATTTGACAGAAAGGTGTAAATCCGGCCGTTTGTGGGATCATGCTTGATCAGGTCTGAAAAACCATCCCCATTGACATCGGCAAAAAAGACCTTTTTTCCTGGCCCTGTGACAGTGGTGTAATCCTCAAACCTGCCGTCTGCCCCGGCCTGCCAGGTGAAAGTCATGGGAGAAAGCGAGGTTCCGGATGTGACATTTCCGGACGCGTCCAGCACCGCGTCATTGCCGAACTGCTGTACACTTGAAAGAAGGGATCGGGAAGTGTTCACGCCTTCTGTGTAAGTGAGCTGGTATGTCCGGACCCGCTCCCCGCTGACCTGAATATCAATGGTTTTCAGGCGTGAACTGAGCCAGCCGACATTGGAACCGGTGGCAAAAGAGATCGGATCCGGCCGGGACTCCCGGTAAAATGTGATGACGGTACCATTATAAGAGATGGTTTCCAGATAGCAGGATGTGGCTGCTGACGGGCTGTCACAGGCATAAGTGTAGGTGACGATATTCCCATGAGGGTCTCTCACCTCACTGAGCAGCCATCGGAACTCCCCATCTTCGGTGATATAAAACGGCTCGTAAGTGGCCTTGTTTCCGTTGGTTCCCCAGAGCAGACCACCACTTTTGCATACAATGCAGACGGAGACCGAATCCGTAAATCCAGCTCCCAGAGGATCACGAAATACTTTGGCGCACGGGTGAAATGGGTGGATGGCGGTCGCCCTGGGAGGCTATTTCGCAAGGCTTCATTTTGACAAGGCCGTTATCTCCGGCAAATCGAATACAGATAGGGAGCAGGCAACCTCAAAACAGGAAGCGATGAAAGAAAAGAAGCCCTTACCGTTGACGGCCATGGCCCCGCTGCCGCCGGTGGTCAATGTCAGTGCGGAAGAGCATCCGAGTCAACGCCTGAAGCGGCTAAACCCGGAGCCTGCGCCCCAGTACGCCAGGGAGGTGAAGCTGCCCAAAGACCTGACAGCACCTCGGCAATGGACAAAGCCGCTCGCGCTACCGGCCATCCCGGGAGAACCGCCGGACCCGTTCACGCCTCCGCCGATCAAAGTGAACCCGGAGCGGACTCCTCAGCCGGATGTGCCACGGCTTTCTGTGGGCGTTCAAGAATAAAAGGGTTAGAATGGAGTGCAAAAATGGAGCCGCTAGGCGGAATTTTTGCGGGCTGCCAAATTGCGAAAATTCCGCCTAGGGCTCCATTTCCGCACTCCTTTG
>JAOZLU010000883.1 GCA_029934695.1 Desulfobacterales bacterium
ATTGGGGCATCCATTCATGTTTGTGAAAAAAAATTCCCTGAAACCGGTTTTTCTTCCGTCTCAAATATGAGCAGAGGCCAAGGATAGGCAGACAAACCCATCCGTGTTCTATCGGACTTAATACCATAAAGACTTATGATCGGAGGTTAAGAAAATGAAATTGTTAAAGGTGACTTTACTACTGGTGATGTGTTGTTTACTTCCTGTAAACCCCGTGAATACTTTGGCTCAATGCACAAAAGGCGACTGCATAAACGGTCGGGGAACTTTTGCCTATTCTGACGGGGTAAAATATGCGGGCAGAGGGAAGTCCCGTGTCAGCTTAACACAACTTGAAAAAGCTGTGATTAATGAAACCAATCTTCTGCGGCGTAATCCGGCAAAGTACGTAAAGAAGATGAGAAGGTATAAAGGAGCCGGCGAGGCAATCGGAGTTCTGAGATCAACAAAGCCGCTTTCGACATTAAAGGTGTCTCCGGGGTTGTGCAGGGCTGCAAAAGATCATATGAACGATAAAGGGCCAAAGGGTGACACCGGACATACGGGACGCGACGGAAGTGACTGTCAGACCAGGGTAAACCGCTATGGGAAAGTTGCCAGGAAGTGGGCTGAAAACATAAATTACGGGAGAGACAGTGCTGAGGAAATTGTGGTAAGCTGGCTGATAGATGCGCGAACACCGAGCAGGGGACATCGTAAGAACATCCTTCATCCGAGCTATCGTCACATCGGTGTCGGGTGCGGTTATCATGCGAAGTGGAAAATTATGTGCGTTCAGGATCTTGCGGCTGTCTACAGAGAAGGGAAGCCTTCTGTGCCAAAATTCTCTGTGCCGAAAAAGAAGCCTTCTGTACGAAAACCTTATGTGCCAAAATTCTCTGTGCCGAAAAAGAAGCCTTCTGTACGAAGCCCTTATAGGCCAAAATCCCTTGTGCCGAAACAGAAACCATCTCGTCCGTCACGCGGGTATGCCAAAAAATGCAACACAAACTGCATCAACGGCAGATGCATCACCAAATGCTGTGTGAACGGCAAATGCACCACTCGCACTTACAAATCAAAATAGCCCTGATTGTTTTTACAAATCAGCAGATTTTTATCCGATTTATGGTAAAAATCTTTTTCCTTACTGCATACTATTATAAACAGGTGACGGTTATAACACTGCCGCAAGATGGAAAAGCCCCGGTTCCGCTTGGTTCGAATTGACAAATCCGAACCCCGCAGGATTTGTCAATCCAGCCAGAGCAGAAGGGAAATTTTGTAATTCTCTATGGAATAAAAAAAGGTGAAGGCATGATGAAGAAACTTACAACAGCGTTGGTTATCGTAACAATATTATCAGGCTCCCAGCAGGGATGTGCAAATAATAAAAAACTGAATAAATATCTCAAAATAGGCGGAGCTGTGGTCCTGGGAGTCGGAGCAACGATATTGGCGAATCAGCAGACAAAAAAAGAAGATACATGCAAAGCTGGCAAAGAGATTAACACAGATGCATGCAAATCGCCCAAAAAATCTTCTTCAAAACCTTCCGAGCCGAAACGGCCAAAGAGATCGAAAAACAAAGTCCTGAAAGCAGAGTCTGCCTTCACATCACAGGAAGCTAAGGAAATAGTCAGGCTTCATAATCAGGCGCGTGCGTGCGTCGGTGTGGGAGCAATAAAGTGGTCAGGAAAACTTGCTGCTTATGCTCAGAAATGGGGCGCACATCTTGCGGCTACAGGATGCAATTCGAAACATCGTCCCCGTTCCGGACCATGGACGCAGAAATACGGTGAGAACATATTCATAGGGTCAGCAGGTTATTATAAAGCAACTGATGCCGCAAAATCATGGAAAAGCGAAAAGCAATATTACAGGGGGCAGGTTCTTAATCAATCTAACTGGTATCAGTCTGGTCATTACACTCAGATGGTATGGAGAAACAGTACGCAGATCGGATGCGGGAAAGTGGAATGCAATGGTCAAATAATAGTAATATGCAATTACAATCCTGCTGGTAATCTCATGGGGCAAAAACCCTATTGAGAGAATCTGAGCCGGTGATTCACGCTGATTATAGAGGATTGCACAGATTATTTCCATCTGTGAAATCAGGTTAATCTGTGCGAATCTGCGGTTCAAGCCCTAAATTATAAACAAATTTTTTTTAACAACAATCAAGAAAGGAGGGAAAGTGATAACATGCTGTAAAATTTGTTTTTCCGATAGATAGTTAGGATGAGAATTATATGGCACTTTTGTATAATTA
>JAOZLU010000268.1 GCA_029934695.1 Desulfobacterales bacterium
AGCATTCCCAAACATCCCTCCGACTAATAGAAAAACAACGATTATGGCTATTTTTTTCATCATTATTATTTTAATCCTTTATCTTTATTTAATAGATAGTTTTGATTTATAAACACAAAAATCCACGACAAGAAAAAGGGATTTCTTTCAAACCCTTTCTATTCATTAGGAATCCGTTTCCTGTAAGCCGTCTCAATAAGAACCAGCCCGTAACTTGGATCCTCGTAAAGCCCGAAAACAACATATTCGATCAGTTTATCAGATGCTGTCCCCGAAATCGAATCACCGGCAACCTCTCTGGGGCCAACTGCTGAAAAGCGGCCGGCGGACCCGATGATCTCTGATGCCTTGCAATTTGTACCTTCATTCCAATTATTCGGTTCTCTCATCGTATCGCGTACGCTATCGGAGTAAGGCTTTTGCTGCCAGTCATCATCATCTTCATTTCCAAATTCCTTATGCTGTTCATCTAATTTATTCAATCTCCGGATGGCTTCCAAATTGGCAGCCTCGGCCCTGTAAAAATTTCGTTTATACAAAGAATTGTTGAGTGCGGTCCGCAATTCAATATTACTGGTATCCAGTGAGGCAATGCCTGTCATTGTCAGCAAAAGCAGAAATACCAGCGACATAATCATCATATAACCTTCTTTGTTTCTCAGTATCGGAAGCGTTTTTTTCATAATTTTGACCCTTAAAAGAAATGAAAGGTAAAGCATTGGAGGCAGTATCCAGCATCCAATATCTAAAGTTTGACCCCTTTTATTTTTATAAACATAAAAGAAGGAATAAATGTTTTCAGCCTCCCGCGATCCTTCCACTCCACATTGAGCATCACCCTTTTGGCATCCATTTCTCCATCTGTCGGAAAATCAAAGTCTTCTTCTTTGACCTCCCAGCTTATGGTATATGTGTTGCCATTGTTCAAGATTTTGGCTGTGCCATCAATAACATTATCATAATCCTCCATTTTGAGCTTTTCTATCCTGTCCGACGCCAATGTGGCAGCTTCTGTATGCATTTTGGCAGAGCCGTTGCTGGTGACCGCCAGGCCATGCATCCCTACAACCGCCATCATGCCAATGGAAAAAATTACAACAGCGAAAAGTACCTCAAGCAAGGTGAACCCTTTTTCCTCATAAGACCTTTGGGATTTTATCAGCATAATTTCTCCTCTGTAAATCCAATTTTTTGTAATGATTTCGTTTGTGAATTTATCAAGGTGGGTTGCGGGTTTCGTTTTTTACTGCGTAAAAAATCGAAATCCTCCACCCACCCTACAACCCGTATGTCATCGGCGGGCCGAAGTTATGCCGCTCCTTTTAACTCCATGCTTGCAATCGAACAGAGCGTGGCAGGTATGTCCGTTCGGATTTGTCAATCCGAACAGAGCGTTGTTTGCTTAGTCAACATTAAGTCCGAGATTTCGGCATTTGACTTGCGTCCTCAGAACCCTGCGGCGAAAATGATCGCCCGGTGCAGTGAAAATAGGGGGTGTTTCCTCTTGTTGATTATAGTATTCAGTATTATTTATGTAATTGGAATATCCTCTCGCTGCCCTGGCAACAATTGTGATCTGAACCGATCTTATGTCATTCAGGTTCCCTGTGATATTGCCGTTTCCGTCCAGATATACAAAATCAAGGGCACTAACATGTTCGGCCACAGGCTGAGGGGAGTTGAACTCCAAAGGATCGGGATCGTCTTTCTTATGGAATGTTTTCATTGTCGCCCTTCCCAATTTTTGTATTCCGTCTTCATCAGTATAAAGTTCATACTTTATGCCCTCCAATAATTCATCTGACTCATCAATAAAACCATCGCCATCATTATCCTTTCCGTCTTTATCTACCGCATAAATAAAAACAATTTTGTTGTTCAGGGCCTCCCTGATTTCAGCATCGGAATTCCCTCCCGGCTGTCGGTCCGGATCATATCCAGCCATCCGGATTTCATCTTCCATATAATATATCGAAGCTCTGAGACCCTGTTCCATGACAACGATCCCTTCCTGAATAATATATGTTTTCTGATAGTAATCAGAAAAGGAATAGATGGCAGCCGCCACAATGCTTGATATGGCAATGACAACCATCAGTTCAATCAGTGTGAATCCTCTGTTCTTTTTTTTCATTATTGTCATCATTTTTGACCTTGCTTTCTGAATCATCGGCTCCAGTTCACCCCGTCTGAGCTTTTTTCGATTCTTGAATGACCTGCCTTGCTTAATATGACCTTATGATACTTACTCTTATCGTTCTTCATATAGACACTACCCATTAAAGTGGGATACCCTCTGCTGTTAAACCGAGTCCTTGATCCTGTTAAAAATGCCGCTTTATATAAATCCACACCGCTCGGCATATTTCCCGTTTTAATGATTTTTTCATCCCCATCCCGCACCTGATTATCTCTGGTCCCCCCAGTTCCCGCCCCGTTATCCACAAAAGCGATATAACTGTTATTAGCGGCATCAAATGACACAACAACATAATTTCTCTCTTTGACCGCGGCCACTCTTGCAGCCTGCATCACAGACCGTATGCCGAATGATGCATCTTTCAATCTGTAATTCGACACCCATATAGTAAAATTAGGTATGGCAATAGTCGCCAATATGGTCATAAGCGCTATTACTATGAACAACTCTATCAATGTGAATCCGGCATTTTTGCACACTGTTTCTGCTCCTTACTGAAATGATCTGTTTCCCTGAAAATTAAAAACCGACAAAACGGAGATTATCCTGCCTTTTTGTTATATACAAATTATGTGCCACCCTTGTCCTTTTCTGCAAAAAAAGTTTTGAAGCATAAAGGAAAAACAGGAAAATATTAAAATTATTTATCTGAATTAATTATAAATAATTTTAAAAACAAACAATCTGAATAAATATTGGCGGGTTCACAGAATTCAACCCCTGACAATCGTGTTATAATTTTTTTTACAGTAGCATTAAAAAATTTTACACTTAATCCAGATTCGACAAATGAAACTGCATTTGGAAATTCTGTCAATAATCAGCATTTAAAAAAAAAAATCTCCAAAGGTAGGATTTTCCCACCCTCCGGGTAGCATATTGCTCATCCTGAATACTCTCTCCGCCTTATTGATTTATTTTTTTATTATAATAGTATGTTCAGGCTTCCGAAGGTTTGGAAAACAATATCAGGTTTCAAAATAAAACTTGCAAACCATGGTCGGAACATGCTTATTATAGAAGACCCTGACACAACGAATGATGAAACATGATCAGTCCACCAGTTTCAAGTAAACCGCAACATTTTCAGAGGAAGAGAATGAAAACATTTCAATCTGCTGACCATTATTCTTTATGTTTCACCGTCATTATGCCTGTCTGCAATGGCGGCGACAATCTGCGCCGATCCCTTGAGGCACTGGCAACATCCACCCGGCCGCCGGATGAGGTTATCGTTATTGACGACTCCTCCTCAGACGGATCCGCAGATATGGCCCGCAACTATGAAGTAAAGGTTATTTCCATATCCGACGGGTCTCAGGGGTCTTATGTCGCCCGGAATCTCGGAGCAAAAGCAGCACAGGGAAACATTCTTGTATTTATTGACGCTGATGTGGCCGTCCGCTCCGATACCCTTGCCCGCATAGAAAGATACCTGATCAAACACCCGGAAATTGATGCACTGTTCGGATCTTATGATGCAGATCCTGCGGTTCGCACCTTGGTGTCGCGCTACAAAAATTTGCTTCATCACTATGTTCACCAGCACAGTCCGAGGGAGGCATCCACTTTTTGGACAGGATGCGGTGCCATTCGCCGTGAGGTGTTTGATGAAATGGGCGGTTTTGACATAAGTTGCCGCACTATCAGAGATATCGAACTGGGCGGACGGCTGCGGCGAGCTGGTAAGCAGGTATGGTTATGTCCTGAAATACAGGTGAAACACCTCAAACACTGGAAATTGACCACCATGATCCGCTCTGATATCTTTGACCGGGCCATCCCCTGGACCCGTCTGATCGTTGGCAACACCTCCATGCCCAATGAACTGAATCTTAAAAAAGGGAATCTCGTGAGCGCAAGTGCGGCGTGGATGACTTTGGGTTTTCTGGTGACAGGATTTCTGTTTCCATGGGCGTGGATCGGAATGGTGTTGAGCATGGTGACGCTGGGAGTGCTGAATGCCGATCTGTATCATTTTTTTTTTCAGCAGGGCGGTTTGGGATTTGCCGCGGGTGCGGCCGGGCTGCATTTCCTTTATCTGCTCTACAGCAGCATGACATTTGCCCTGATTTCCGGACAGACTCGGCTTTCCCCCAAAAAAAAACAGGAATAGGTGTGGAATCATGTCCCGGGAAAATTGAAATTTTGGGAGGATAAATAATAATGATGAAGCCGAAAAAGCCATTTTTTTCAATTATTGTTCCCAGCTGCAACCGGCCGGAACAGTTGAGGGAATGCCTTGAATCCTTCTGCCGTCTGGACTATCCAAGGGAGCGATTTGAAGTGATTGTGATAGACGATGGGAGCAGAAAGCCTCTGAATCAGGTAGTCAAAAGATTTCAGAATCAACTTGACACGACACTTGTGAGACAGGAAAATGCCGGGCCGGCAGCCGCGCGCAACACCGGTGCCAGTCATGCCAGAGGTGAGTTCCTGGCCTTTACTGATGATGACTGTACATCTGCCTCTGACTGGCTTCGGACATTGGCAGATCGTTTTGACACGCCAGATCACATTGTGGGGGGGAGGACTGTCAACGCTCTTCATAACAACACATATTCAGCAACGACCCTGATCATCAGGGAGGCTGTTTACAGTTACTATAACGCTGATAACAGGCAGGGACCTTTTGTCGCTTCCAATAACATGGCCCTGTCCGCAGGGCTTTTCAACATGTCAGGAGGGTTTGATACGAATTTCAGAACATCAGAGGATCGGGAGTTTTGTGACCGATGGCTGCTTCATGGATATGGGATAATTTACGCGCCTGAAGCTGTTGTTTTTCACGCACATCCACTGACATTCCGCAGCTTCTGCAAACTGTATTTTAACTATGGCCGGGGCGCATTCAGATACCATCAGATACGCGCAAGGCGCAAGTCAGGAAAAAAGCGGAGTGCCGTGAATTTCCACCTTTGCCTGCCCTGGCTGCTGAAGAGGCCCATGTCATTGCTTCCTCTGGGACATATCCCGATTGTCATAATGCTTCTGATGGTCTGGGAAGTCGCTAATACAGCGGGGTTTTTTTATGAAAAACATATTGCATCTGCCAAGACGCACGGAGATTCAAATGACTGATATGAAAATATGTGAAACCGTTTCGGGTTTATTGGATAAGGAGGTTCGGACAGCTCACATGACGGCACGTCAGATCGGCCATGCTTTATGGGATATCACACGCAATTATCCGATATCTGCTTACGGGGCTTTAAAACATCGGCTTATGCTTGAAGATATCGAAACCTACTGTATGTTCATAGGTTATCAGAGAAGCGGTCACAGTTTGATAGCTTCTTCATTAAACGCACATCCGAATATAATGATTGCGGATGAGTTGGGCGTATTGAAATATATCCTTGCCAGATTCAGCAAAAAACAGATTTATCACCTTCTGCTGGAAAATTCCAAGATGTATGCAGAAAGAGGATCGGTCAGGATATTTGCGGAAAAAGGCGTAAAGGCGGCAGGGAAATACTCATACAAAGTTCCTGATCAATGGCAGGGCAAGTTCAGAAAATTACAGGTGATCGGAGACAAACATGCCAACGGTGTCACCAGCAGACTGATGGCAAGACCCTGGCTTCTCCCGCGCCTTCAGCATACGATCAACGGTAATATGAAAGTTTTCCATATTGTGAGAAACCCTTATGACAACATAAGCACCATATCCAAAAGACTGAATATAAGTCTTGAGCAAAGCATTGAACTTTATTTCTCTCTGTGCAAAACTGTTGCGGATGTCAAAAAGCAGTTAGATGTCAGTGATCTGTTTGAACTCAGGCATGAATCTTATGTTGATGATCCGAAAAAATTTCTGAGGCAAATGTGTTCTTTCCTGGGAGTTGATGCGCCAGATGATTATTTGGACGATTGTGCGGGCATTGTCTTCAAATCCCCGCGTAAAACTCGGCATACTGTTCAATGGAACAGTGGATTAACAGATAGCGTATATGAAAAAATGTCTCAGTTTCCTTTTTTGGAAGGTTATTCATACACAGATTAATCCTGCTGAGACGCAAGGAGATTTTATGGCTGACATGACAGTCCGTGAGACAGTCTCGGCTTTGTTGGACAGGGAAGTCCGGCCAACTCGCATGACAGTACGTGAAATCGGAGCTGCGCTATGGGATATCACACGGCATTATCCGATATCTGCTTACGGCATCCTGACAAACGGGCGTCTGTTTGAAGATATTGAGACATACTGCATGTTCATAGGCTATCGGAGAAGCGGGAAAACCCTGACAGCGTCTTTGCTTGATGCCCATCCGAATGTGATCATTGCAAACGAACTGGGTGTACTCAGATACATTTATGCCGGGTTCAATCGCCGGCAGATATATTATCTCTTACTCAGGAACTCCCTATCCTTCACAAAGGCGGGGCGAAGATCAAAAGGGTATTCCCACAGAATTGCCACACAATTTCAGGGCAGTTTTAAAAAGCTGCTGGTTATCGGTGATGATCCCGGGGGAGGAGGTACTTTAAGATTGTGTGCAAGACCCTGGCTTATAGATCGTCTGTACAGAACAATAGGTGTCAGGATGAGATTTTTTCATGTTGTCAGAAATCCCTATGACAACATAAGCAGCATATCCAAAAGAATGGATAAAAGTCTGGCAGAAAGCATTGAATATTATTTCTCTCTGTGCGGAACTGTTGCAGATGTCAAGAAACGGTTAAAAAAAGATGAACTGTTTGAATTCAGACACGAGCTGTTTCTTGCTGAACCTGAAGATATTCTCAAAAAAATCTGCACATTCCTGAGGGTGGATGCGCCGGACGATTATCTGAAGGACTGTGCAGACATTGTCATTCGCTCCCCTCACAAATCTCGCTACGATATCCTGTGGGACAGCAGTTCAATAGACATTGTAAAGGAAAGAATGTCTCAGTTTCTTTTTCTGGAAGGCTATTCTTATGAAGATTGAGGAGCCAAATTGAAAGCGGCCTGCATCCCACTTTTGAACAGAAAATAATTTGAAAATGAATCAGTCTTCATCCCGAACCGGCCGTCAGATGATGGTCGGAAGCATTCGCATTTTTCTCGCCGAAGCCCTGATCCTGCCAACAGGATTTATCACAGCGGTCTTTCTTGCCCGCAGTCTTGGCCCTGTGAACTACGGCCTGTTCGCTCTGGTTTCAAGGCTGATTGACTGGACAGAGATGATCAGCACGTCAGCTTTTGCCAGCACAACCGTCAAATTTGTCGCTGAGGAGTCTGACTGGAAAGCGGTCGGCGCTACAGTGGCCCGTCTGCATCTTATCATGGGAGGCAGTATCGGACTGTTGCTGTGGCTGTTGTCATCTCCTCTTTCACACCTGTTCAATGAACCGGCAATGGATGAATATATAAAGCTTTTTGCCATAGACCTTCCAATATTCAGTCTGGCCTGTGCAAACGGAAACATTCTCATCGGGATGGGCCGATTCAGGGAACGGGCAAGAATGAGAGCGGGCCGATGGATTGCAAGATTCATGCTGATTGTCTTGTTCGTGGAGATGGGACTCTCAGTCAGAGGTGCGATACTGGGGAGCATCGGTGCCTCGGTGGCAGAATTGGTGATCAGCTGGTTTTATGTCCGTCCGTCCCTGATTTCCAAATCTGCATTTCCCATACGGCGGTTGTGGGGTTTTGCAGTGCCGCTTTTTATGTCTGCAACGAGTCTTCGCATATTCAAACTGGATTTGTTCGCTCTCAAAGTATTAGGAGGAACCGCGGCTCATGCGGGCTTTTACGGTGCAGCGCTGAACCTTGCCAGACCCATTACGTTAATTTCCCAATCCTTATGGCCGCCCTTGCTTTCAACTCTGAGCCAGTTGCTTGCTGAAGGAAACGAGGCAGAAGCCAAAGAAATCGGGAAGACCGTCATACGGTTTGTTCTGTGGAATATACCCTTTGCTGCTATGATCGCCGGTGCGGCCCCTGAAATCGTTGATTTTATTTTCGGACAGGAATTTTTACCCGCAGGGCCAATTCTGTCTTTGCTGATATTTTCAGTCTTCGGTCTGTTCACGATCAAAATTTCAAATGCCATTCTCACCGCTTTGAACAAACCTGGATGGACCTTTATGGTGACTGGCCCGATGGTTCCCCTGGCCCTGATCGGCCATCTGATTCTGACGCCTAAGATGGCCGGCGTGGGTGCGGCGATTGTGACAACGGTTATCGCATCCCTGATCGCTCTGGTGTCTGTCTTTGCGGTTTATCGGATTTGGGGGATATATCCACCTGTAAAGACGCTTTTGAAAAGCATCTTTTGCTCAGTGCTTGCTTTTGCCCTGGCAAGCCTGTGGCCCGCGTCCGGCCTTATGCTCATTTTGAAACTTACAGTGATCACAGTTGTCATCCTGCTGACTTTTTTTCTTCTCCGCGAGTTTACAGCCCGTGAGATCGCTCTGGTCCGTTCATTAATTTGCGGCCGGTTATGAATATGACACCAACTTGATTCAGGGGGTGAATATCCTGTTCAGGCAGGGAAAAGCAAAGCAAGTTATTTTTCCATCCTTTTTTTCAAATGTACCCATTTGCCGCTTGGAGAAAGCTTGACATCCGACAAATCACCTGATACAAGTCTATAGAATTAATCCCGGGGCTTGATTCCGAATTGAGGATTTTAATTTGCAATAACATTT
>JAOZLU010000269.1 GCA_029934695.1 Desulfobacterales bacterium
TTTGATGTTTGATGTTTGATGTTTGATGTTTGATGTTTGATATTTGATGTTTGATGTTTGATGCTGGATGATACCCGGTGCTTGATTATCAATTATCAATTTTCCAACGTAAGGATTTTTATATGAAGATCAAGTTTTTAGGGGTCGGTTCGGCTTTCACGACTTCGGAGTATTATCAATCCAATATGCTGGTAACAGCCCGGAACGGCAAAGAACTGCTTGTTGATTGCGGGACTGATATAAGATTCTCTCTGCGAGAATGCAGACATACCACTGATGTATCCTCTCAGGACGGGGACTCCCGCGGAAAAATCGACGCGGTCTATATCTCACATCTCCACTCCGATCATATCGGTGGAATGGAATGGATGGCGTTTGAAACTTATTTCAGTCCGAACTCGGGAAAACCCAAGCTTTTCATGGAAGAGAATATCATGCATGAGATGTGGAACTGCTCTTTAAAGGGCGGCCTCGGATGTATCGAGGGAAAGCAGATGCATCTTACCGACTATTTTGACTGCCGGCCCGCATCTGACGGCGGCTCTTTCTGCTGGGAAAGGATTCTGTTCACACTGGTAAAAATGCCTCATATTATAACCGGTTACAAAAATTTTTACAGTTACGGTCTGCTGATTGAGGAAATGGATCACCAAGGATCGAGGGTATTTATCACCACAGATACGCAATTTCAACCTGATCTGATTGGCAGAATTGCCAAAAAAACATCTGTCATATTCCATGATTGTGAAACCAGCCCTCTCAAAAGCATTGTTCATGCCCATTACGACGATTTATGCACCCTGCCGTCCGCATTGAGGCGGAAAATATGGCTTTATCATTATCAGCCCCATCCTGACGACCGCCACCCCAAAGCTGACGGGTTTGCAGGGTTCGTAAAAAAGGGGCAGGAATTTGATTTGAAAGTTAAAAGTTGAAAGTAAAGCCGGAGAGGTTTTCCACTTTTTTATGAATCATCTGCTTTTTCGTCGATTTTCCTTGTCCCTTCCATCAGAAGCCACATAAAATCCTCCAACTCTTCGGCCTCCATGTCATCGGAGGACAGCCCCGGGGTGAATTTGAATCGCCCCTCTGTTTCTCTCAGCATTTCATAGAAAGCTTCCTTCCCTTCATCTTCACAGTATTCCGCGCGGACAAGATTTCCTTCCCTGAAAGCCAGTGAGGCGGATCCCTTGGCCAGCTTCAAGGTCAGTACGCCGGTTTTCTGGTTTATATTAAAGGTTTGAAATAATTCCGAAGGCGGCATTTCAGAAAGTTTGCCGACCATTCCGGATGCAAACTCCTCTGCCCTCACATCATGTATTTCCACAAGCCGCCGGGCAAGCAGACGGGTGAAATACATCTGAAGGGATTGAAACTTGCTTAAAACTTTTTTGAAATCTTTGCCAGTTAAATATAACACGGTCACAGGCTCAGTTGCTTTCACTGTGGCACCGACAGGATTGCCGCTGAGGAGACTCATCTCCCCAAACACCTCTCCTCTTCCCATGACGGCGATGCTTATTCCGCCTTCACCCAATACTTCAATCTTCCCGGATACAATGATAAATAAATTTTCGCCAGGTTCTCCTTTTTGTATGATGATCTCATTCTTGGCATATTGTTTAAGCTTTAAAAAGGAAACAAGATATCTGATATCATGTATATCAAGGCTCTGAAACATTGAAAAATTACCTAACAGGCTCACAAGCGCGCCTGTGTCATCCGGAGTTCTTTTAAAAGTTTTGGAACTGATGAATTCCCGATACTTTAGTCGGATTGAGCCTGTGCAGCCACTGCATTTAAAGGAATATCCCCCGGCGTTGCCCGTGTGCTCATATTTTATATGAACTTCCATTATGTCTTCAATGAGTATAAGACAAACGGATTTGTCACGGGGAAATAAGACGGATTTCCCTGATAATTTCAATTCATCACCCAATTTGTAAAGGGGACAGTCGTTTTCCCCGATAATTTTATAAGCTGCTTCGGGGAAATTCATCATTCCGATGCCTCTCATGGGCACGAAAGGGACTGCCTTCTTTTCCAGCGGAGGCTCCGTATTTCTCTTTTCCTCCGGGAAAGTGTCCAAAATTTCACAGAGAAGGCGATTCAGCGATGCCTGATACGCGTCAGCGTCATTCCATCGGGAGAAGTCGCCGATATGTCGGGTAGGGGGAATATTCTCTGTCCATTTTTGTTTCGTATTCATCACGGCCGCGTCCAGGCATATCGGAAACAGCATGATTTTTTTACGCTTGCCTTCTTCTTCAGAAGCGTTTTTCATTTCTTTTACTACCTGTCTGCTGTTAACCGAGCTTTCCGACAATACCAGCAGAAGGGCGGAATTCGGGATTTGGAAAGATTCCGTCTTTTCAAAAAATGTTGTCTTCCCGAGTTCCGAGAGCCAGCAGCGGACACCTTTTTTATAAAGATCAGCATACAGTTGCCTGGCAAAATTTTCATCTTCAGCCGAGTACCTGATAAAGCAGGAATAAAAGCGGATGGGCTGTCCCGCGAGTAAAGCCATGTAGGAGATAAAATTATCCGGAACCCCG
Organism: Desulfobacterales bacterium; assembly: GCA_029934695.1. Classification (GTDB taxonomy): domain Bacteria; phylum Desulfobacterota; class Desulfobacteria; order Desulfobacterales; family 4be13; genus JAOZLU01. The sequence continues at coordinate 2,556 of JAOZLU010000269.1, forward strand.
GTTCCCCGGAGGAAGACATCTGAAATATTTCCCCTGGACCGATAGGTGGAATCAATGCCGATAACCGAGGGGCCAAGATGCTGAACAGTGTCAGCACCTTTTAGCATGCTGAGGTCCACATCTCCGAATGTAGTCCACTCCACAAGGGCCTCACTGATGTCTGTGTTGGTAAACTCCGCATGGCTGAGGTCAGCATGGCTGAGGTTCGCCCTCACGAGTTTTGCGTCGTTGAAATTGGCTCCCCGGGCATTCACATAGCTGAGGTTTGCATGGCTGAGGTTCGCCTCGCTGATATCCGTCCTGCTGAGGTTTGCCCTGCTGAAGTTTGCCCTGCTGAGGTTTGCTCCCCAGAGTTTCGAGTTTCTGAGGTCTGCCTTTCTGAGATCTGCTCCGCTGAGGTCCGCATTGGTGAGGTCCGCACCCCGGAGGTTTGCCCTGCTGAGATTTGACCCGCCGAGATCCGCAAAGCAGAGGTCTGCTCTGCTGAAGTTCACGCCCCAGAGTTTTGATTTGTTGAGATTCGCCTCCCAGAAACTTGCCTGACTGAAATTTGCATAACTGAGGTTTGAAACACAGAGGTTCGCACCGGAGAAATCAGGCATTTCTTCAGGATTGTTTCCCTTCCACTTATTCCAGACAATCACTCCTTGCTTGATGATATCAAGGTGTTCTTTCTTTGCCATGAAGATTCCTTCGTAATTACAAATATTAAGAACGCTTTTGCCCTGCTTTCATGGGAAATGCCCGGAAGCATTTCAAAGTGTAATGCCCGGAAGCATTTCAAAGTGTAATGCCCGGAAGCATTTCAAAGTGTATGATGGCATCAGTTGCATAGCCAAAAGCAAGGTGATGTTCCATGAAAATCAGGGCATGAGCGTTTAAAAAAAACTGAGATTGGCTTCGTTGTCATCAATAAGCAAAATGATGTCCTGCTTTGTTGTGTCCGTGTTCATTATTCATGTTCCATGTTCCATATATTGCTCTGTCAGTGCCAGAAGCAGATTCGGCAGCCAACTCTCATAATGGCGAACCGTCTCACTGTCTGCGGGAAAGAAGCCTCGGCCACAAGCCTGAGATATGTTCTGCAGCTTAGGCATGACTTCGTCACGTCTGCGGGAAAGAAGCCTCGGCCACAAGCCTGAGATATGTTCTGCAGCTTAGGCATGACTTCGTCACAAATCTCTCCGAATTTTTTTCGAGTGTGTTCCATCTCCCGTCATGTCATTCCGGTCAGAATTGAAAGACAGATTTTCAGACCGGAATCCGTCATGGTGACTGCGGATTCCGGGTCGGAACTGAAAAAATGTCCCATTTTATCAGTTCTGCCCGGAATGACAGGTGGAAATGGAACACCCCTTTTTTCTCGTCCGATCCCGGATACTGATGAATATATGAAGGAAACAGAGAATCAGCGTGACAGGGAAAAGGGCTTCCAGACGTTCCGGATGGCATTCCGCCCGTCAGTTCACGGTTTCTGAAAGCTGAATTATAATTCAGTTTTTACAGCGAATTTGCGGGCCTGTCAATATAAAAAAATAGCTTGGCTGTGATTCACGGCTGTCAGTGCTAAATTTTTTCCAATTCCAATCCTTGCAGCTATAAAGCCAGAATCTTCAAGGATTTTATAATTTTCTGCAAAATAATGACGTACGAAAAATGATTTTTTTCTCAGATAACTATTGCATCTGAACAATTTTTCTGCTATGTGTAATTTTTCTCGACAGGATATTGGATTTTACTTTCAACTCTTTGAAATAATTCAGACTTTACAGATAAGAGATATCCGGACGATTTATCCCAAACAGATGATTGCCCATCTTCCGGGTTGCCTGTGAGCTGCTTATGGATTCTGTGAACGCGACAGTCCGTATGGTAAAAGACAATCTTCAATCCATTAATGATCCGACAAAAAAAGGAGCATTATCTGAACAGACTGCATGGACTGCATGAGGAATATCATGCAAAAATACAGAACTGTTACGGAAAAACAAATCAGAATTTCCTTGTCAAATCTGAGACGATATGCTCGGATCAAATTCTACAGATTCCGCATATCTTTGTGGTCGGACCGGCTAGGGTGTTCGCGGGAATGGCATAAGTAAGTACCCGGCCAAAAGTTTTTCAGGATTTTTTATTATAAGCAAATACCAGAAAATTTATGACCAGGTACTTATTTGTTTAAAAAATAAGGTTTTTATAAAGTGTCCAACGAAACGAAATCTAAAAATGGCAAAGAACCCGCCGTTGATGTAAGCAGAAGCAAAGTGAAATTTGAAATTTACGGCGAAGAGATGATCGAAAAGAAAGTCAAATCAAGTGGGAACAGCGGCAGGGTTTATCTTCCCCCTGACTGGGTCGGTCATCATGTAAAAATAATAAGGATTGACTAACTCCCTGCTCTCTTTTATCATCATAGGTCACTGATAGCTGGTGACTGAAGAGAGGCAGAGGAAACAGAAAGGAATTTGTCTGTGGATAATCTTCTTGTAAGAAAATTAAAAGCAGAGGATGCGAAGGATATCAGCAGAATTTATTCGAGCATAACGCAAAAATCTGTTATGACGGATTTCAGGCGAATCATTGAAGAACTTGCCCTTAAAGAGGAAAACCCCTGTTTTGTGGCTGAATTTCAAGGCAAAGTGGTGGGATTTATGATCAGCCATACGCCGGCCGGTGGTTTTGGCATTGAGGAGAGTGCCTGGATCACTATGTTGGGGGTTGATCCCAAATTCATGGGGGAGGGCATCGGCAAAAGACTGGCCGAAGAGGTCTTCAAATTTTACAAGATAAAAGGCATCAAGCATATCTATACCACTGTCAGATGGTTTTATGGCGACCTGATGTCATTTTTTAAAAGCCTCGGTTTTGACAAAAGCGATTTTGTGAATCTTCACAAAGTTCTTGACGACTGAGGATTGGCGATTGATCAAAGCCGTTCCGCAAAGTGCGTATTTACTGCAGAACAATTTTGCAAATTGTTCCAGACGACCTGTAAAGCCGTTTGCTGCAGAACAATTTTGCAGCCGCTGTACGCCTTGCAAGTTGCTTTTTTCATGCAGGATGCAGAGCCACGGAACGGGGATGAAACTGAAATATACTGGCATAATGGCATCAATATCTGATGCTTAACCAGATCAATTCACCGGATGAAACTCAAAATGAAAGGTTATGCAACTTCTTCAAAAAGACCTCCCGGATTTTCAGAAATACAGGATAAAAAAATGACACCGCAGCAGGAAAAACAGATTGCAGATTGGAACAGCAGACAATCCGATGAGATTCAGATTCGTCTTATTGAGACAAAAGATGAGAGGAGTGTGAAATTCAGCAGATTTTGTGAGGAACTGTCCAGCATTGCTCCGAAAGTCCGTGTTGTCAGAGAAAAAAATGAATCATCCGAGGCCCCGATGATTCAGATCGGTGATGTCGTGCGTTACCATGCGATTCCCCTGGATGCTGAACTGGAGCCTTTTCTGGACGCACTCGGCATGCCTGGCAAAAAACACGCAGACATCCCGGGGCATATTCAGAATGCCCTTGACAAGATTGATATGCCCGTGGAACTCCGGGTATATATTTCTCTGACATGCCCATTCTGCCCTGCCACAGTGAAACAGTTGCTTCCGCTGGCTTTTGAGAACAAACTCATCCGGATCACCATTGCAGACGGAATGCTTTTCCCGGAAATGGCGCAATCCGATAATATTCAATCCGCACCTACGGTTCTGCTTGATGGCCGTTTCCGCTGGACAGGTTCACTGGAGTTGGAGGAACTCCTTGAAATTATGACAAACCGTGATCCATCTGATCTCAGCGCCGCATCCCTGGAGCGAATGATATTGGAAGGAGATGCCTTCCGACTTGCAGAACTGATGCTTGACAAAGAAAAAATTTTCCCAGCGTTTCCTGATGTTCTCGCACACAATCTCTTTTCTGTGCGTCTGGGGGCAATGGCGGCAATGGAGGAAATTGCAGAGCAGAACATAAAACTGGCAGCAACAGTTGCTGAACCGCTGTGGGAACATTTTCAAGGCCAGGGAGATGAGATCAAAGGAGACATTCTCCACATTCTCGGCGAATCCGGTAACGCTGACATCATACCGAGGCTGAAAACCATTTCAGATGGCTCTTATAACGCCGAAATCAGAGAGGCTGCGACAGAAGCCATAGAGAAAATACTGATTATAACGGATTCAGGGGAGGCGCCCGCACCTGCCCTCAGACAGATCCGGGCGAACGTGCAGGTTTAAACTTTGTGCCCCGGGTTTAAGCTTTGTGCCCCCTTTGTGTCCTTTGTGGTTAAAAAGGTGCTGATTTCAGACCTCCCCTAAAAGCGTTATAATCAGAGAAAATAGAGAAAAGAGAGAAAAGAGAAGGCCAGATGCATTAATCTTTCAAAAGGAAAACTCAGATGAAATTTCTTGCGAGATTCAGCCCCAGAAAAATGGAAAACAAAATTCTGTCTGTCTTTTTTGGCATGATTATTCTGCTCGCACTTCAGGGAATTCTTTGGATAAGCAGTATCCACAGCATAACCGAATTTTACGAGGCCAAACTGATCACCTTGCAGGAAATGAACAGGGCCGGACATGATTTAGATATCCTGCGGCATCGCATTCTCCAATTCGTGGAAACGCGTGAGCCAAAGGATATGGGGACTATGGAAAAGGTTGCCAGTCCTCTTTTTGAAAAGATTGCCGGGCTTTTTGAAAAAAATCGCCAGTTCGGTGAGGAAAAGAAGTTTTTTGCCAAAATAATAAGGGATTATCAACAAATCTTGCAACTCCGTCACAATTCACAGTCAGAAGACGCACGCTCCTTTTTTCATGGTAATTCACAGGAAGCGTTTTACCTTATGAAACAACAGCTTAATAAAAAAACACAAGCTGTGTATGCCGAGGCAGGTCGGGACATTACCCGCAGAAACATAAATGCCACACAGACTGTGGCAGGCATTTTTGCCTTTGGCCTGCTTATTGCTTTTGCAGGAAGAATTTTTACCGCCCGTTCTGTTGTCAAACCGATCAAGCGTACTGTCGAGGGCGTGGATATCGGTGTCAAAGAAATCATATCTGCTTCCAGCCATATTTCATCTGCCAGCCAGGAGGTTGCCCAGGGAACATCTCAACAGGCTGTAGCTATTGAGGAATCCGCGGCCGTCCTTAGAGAGATGTCTGTAATGGCAAAGCAGAATGCACATCATGCCGGCAAGGCCGATAATTTGATGAGGCAGGCCATGCAGGTTATTGAAAAGGCCAATGCCCGGATCAACGAGCTGGCCGTCTCAATGGAGGCAATGATCACAGCGAGTCAGGAAACTTTCAACATAATCAGGACAATTGATGAAATTGCCTTTCAGACCAATCTTCTGGCATTGAATGCGGCCATTGAGGCGGCCCGGACAGGTGAGGCCGGAGCCGGGTTTTCAATTGTTGCTGATGAAGTCAGGGGGCTTGCCATGCGTTCAACGGAAGCTGCAAAAGACACCTCCGCACTGATTGAGGGGACTGTGAGGAAAATCACGGATGGCTCGAAAATGCTGAAAACCACCGGTAGCGCATTTGAGGAAGTTATGGGGATTTCCTTTAAAATCAGTTCGCTGATCATAGAAATTGTTGAGGCATCTGATGAACATGCTCAAAGAATTGAGCAGGTCAGCGAGGGGGTGGGCAAAATGGATGAGATCACCCAACAAAACGCTGTCAGAGCGGAGGAAACTTTCTCAGCCGTTGTGATGATGAACACCCATGCCAAACAAATGAAAGCCATGGCAGATGAACTGGGAAATTTGCTTAAAAGCACGGGGAGAGTTTCAACTCATTCCTTTTCCAAAAAAAAGGCAACGCCCGGGGATATCGTAAAAAAGCTCAGGAAGGCGGCTGCGTATTTATCCCTGACCGGTGAATCCGGCTTGGCTGAATTTAACAGGAAACACGGGCCCTGGGTTTGGAAAGACACATATATTTTTGTCTTTAATTGTAGCAAAGGGACAATCGCCGCTCATCCAACAGATCCCCATCTCATCGGCAAGAATATGATGGGTTTAAAAGATATGAGAGGCAACTTCTTTTTTGTCCAACTCTGCGAGTCTGCAAGAAAACCCGGGGGAGACTGGATAGAATACTGGTGGCCCAAACCCGGGGAGAAAAAACCTTCTCGGAAAATAAGCATGATGATTCAGGTTCCCAACACCCCGTATCAGGTGGGAGCTGGTATATATATTGATGTTTGATGTTTGATGTTTGATGTTTGATGTTTGATGTTTGATGTTTGAT
>JAOZLU010000884.1 GCA_029934695.1 Desulfobacterales bacterium
AACAATCTTCTCTTTCTCAAACTCATCAATATCAGATACTGAGAAAATCATAATTAAAATTGTGCAGAACGGTTCTACACAATTGTTTTCACTCACCACCTCTGTTTTCAAGCTGTTTCAAAATCAACTTGTCGAAATCGCTTTCAAAGAGGCGGTCTTGTACAATGCGGTATTTTTCAAATTCTGTTTCTGCTTTATTTTTGGCAATTTCTGCTGTTATTTTCCCGGCATCTTGCAGTACTTTTCTATCATCATATTCCAAAAAAAGGTCAAGACGTGTTGCATTGTCATGGGTATTTTCCGTTTTGCTCTCTCTTCTGCCAAATCCAGATAGGCATTTACTATTCGCCCAAGAGATTCCAATTCATCTTTTTTAAGATAGTTTTTTGCAATGGAAACATCTGTTTTCAATATCTTCCCATCGGGTGAATTTTTCCAGCTTGCCTCTTTTGAACTATTGGGAATTTCCCAATAGTTGAACCTTCATCCAACTCACCATTATTATAAATATTTTTCAGATGTTCGTTTACAGTGCTGATATCTACCTCAAAAAGTTCTGCTATAAGTTTTTGAGTTAGCCAAACAGTTCCGTTTTCATATCGGGCTTCAATGCTGTTTTTGCCATCCTGCGAAGTAAATATCAAAAATTCCGCTGTACTGTTTCTTATGGTCAGGCGAGGCAAGATCACTCAGTCCGACTCTCTGCCAGTGGCGTACAAGATAGGCACTCTATACTGGTTCAGAAATCTTCTTCATCTTCTATAACGATGTCCCTTTTTTCTAATTCTTGTATGAAAATCTTCAAACTCGGATTTTCCTTGTAACATTTCATCAAATTTTTCTTCTCACAATAAAATTTTGAGACACGCTCATAGTAATCACTATGCCCTTTCTTACCAATTGTAAAACCCTTTTTTTCCCTTTTTCCATTTTTTCTTTTTTCTCCATTTTGTAATTCCCGATTCAATGTTCCCAGGCAGTTCGTGATTTTGCTTTTCTTTTTGTCTTTGTAATATATGGGTAAAAGCCAGCATTCAATGGAATCTACTGAGATTGCAAATATTATTTTATCTTTGTTGGCATCAAAAAATTCTTCTCCGATCAAGCCTCTGAACTTTTCTGTCACTTTTTGAATTAATTCTGATGGAGTCAGTTCCTTTCCATTTTTGTCACGCTTTGAGATATCATAATGTTTTTCTTCTGATACGTCAGTATCTATTTGAATAATTATGTAATCTTGAAATAGGAATGCATTTCTGAATATTTCTGATTTGCAATATCCAAAAACCAATGTCCAGCCGCCATAGCTTTCAATTCTGCTTTTGTCCGTCGCATCCCATAATGGCTGAAGTTTTTTAGTCTCTATATCATGGGTATTAAAATAACCATTTAATATATTTTCAATTACAACCTGATCCGTGTGACCTTCTGTAACCAATCCGAAAGTAACCATCTTAAAAACCTTTTGGAAGTCCTCCCAGATATCCTCTCAGAAAAGCTTCAGACATCCTGACAGGTTCCTCTCCTTCAGGGGTTTTGGGTTTCAAAATCTGCCTTGTCTTGGTATATCCCAATTTGTTGCGGAATACCACAAACAATTTTTGTTCCGGGTCATCCAGATTAAGACCGTCAAGGATCGCAGGATTATGCGTTGTCAATATGGCCTGTTTTTCAAATCTCTTTGCCAGACCGGACAGTTCTTCAATTAAATGGCTGCACAGCTTCGGGTTGAGAGAAGCGTCAATATTGTCAATGGCAAAAAATTCGGGGGTGTCATCGCTTACAAAAAGTGCAAAATAGAACAATAAAAACAAAAATCCCTCATTGGAACTTTTCTGATCAAAGCTTGGCAAAGTCTGATCTAAGTATTTGTCCTTTATCCTGATGAGTTTTTCCATTTCAGACTTATCAGGAATATCAAAATCTCTGAACCAGGTGATACATCGCAGTTTTTCTTTGATGATATCCAGTTTCTCAATATTCTCATCCATACTGAGGACTTTCAGAAGCTTGAACAATCCCTCCCCGTTTATCCCCAGCGGTTCAATCTGACCTTCTTTTTCAAACACCCGCAGAGAGAAATTTTCAGGAGAATATATAAGAAACTCATGAAGATTAAGGCTTCTTTTAATTGCTTCGACAGCAGCCCGTTGAAGTATCGTTTCTGCTACAATATTTGATGGCTTGTCCCCGAATACCCTTCTGAGTGCTTCCTCCTCAAATCCTTCCAGATATTTGATTATCCAC
>JAOZLU010000270.1:0-2057 GCA_029934695.1 Desulfobacterales bacterium
GGGTTACGCTGCGCTCCACCCACCCTACGTTGCCATAGTGGGAGATTCTTTTCTGAAAATCACCTAAGAGCAAGAAAACATACCAATAACAAGGAGGACAATTTGAAAATTCTCACAACAGTAAAAAAAGTGGTTGATGTGGAATTGAACATGCATGTGGAGGACGGAGCCATTGTTGAAGACGGGCTGCAATATGTTATAAACGCGTGGGATGAAAATGCGGTGGAAGCCTCTGTTCAGCTCAAGGAAAATAACGGTGCGGAAACGACCCTGGTGAGTGTGGGTGGCGGAGACAACACCGATATGATCCGCAAATGCTATGCCATGGGAATTGAAAACGGGATTCATATTGAAGACCCGGCATTGGATAAGGCAGATTCATCGGTCTTTGCCAAAGTGCTGCAAAAGGTTTATGAAAAGGGAGATTATGATCTCGTCATCACCGGAAAACAGGCCCAGGATACCGACAGCGGCCAGACCGGGATTATGCTGGCTGAGTATCTCGGAGTGCCTTGCGTCAGTAATGTGATTATAATTGAAGTGACGGACGAGCAGCACATCAAAGTCTCCCGACTGGGTGATGCCGGAACCGAAATTGTTGAGCTTGAATTACCCGCCGTGGTCACGGTAACAGACAGTATTAATGAACCTCGGCTGCCCCAGATGCGCGGCATCATGATGGCTAAGAAGAAGAAAATCCAGGCAATGGATCTGGCGGCACTGGGAACTTCATACAATGAAGTCGGAGGTGCCGGACTGAAATCGGAAGTTGTTGAATTTATGGCATCGGAAACGCGCAAGGCCGGACAGAAATTTGAAGGCGATGCTGCTGAAATAACCGCTCAGGTCGTCAATCTTCTCGCCAATGAGGCAAAGGTGCTGTAACAAACTGGATACTAACCGGATTCATACAAGGAAAACAATATTATGGCTAAAATACTCGTAATTGCAGACATCAGACAAGGTGTGCTCAAAGGCAGCACTGCCGAACTTTTATCAAAAGCCAAAGCCGTCGGCGCAGAAACCGCAGTGGTGGCGATTGGCAGTAATATCGAATCGTTAATTCCGGACTTGGCAAACGCCGGCTCCGATACTCAGTATATCGCGGATGATGCCGGTCTTGAACTATTCTCTGCCGGTCCTTATGCATCGTGTGTTGTTGATGCTGCCAGACAATTTGACGCCAATCTTGTCTGGTTCAGTTTTTCCGAAAGCGGAAAGGCAACTGCTCCGAGGGTTGCGGCTCAATTAGATGCCGCGTGCGCCACTGAAATTACCGACGTGGTGCTTGAAGGAGATCAGATCGAAGTCGTGAGACCCGCCATTGCAAACAAAGTGATGCAGCGAGTCAAAGTGAATACTGATAAGCTGGTGGCAGTTGTCAGAGCAGGCGCTTTTGAGGCAACAGAAGGCATCAGCGGAACTGAAAACGTCGTCAGACTTTCTCCTCCGGCATCTGATTTAAAGGCCGTGATCAGGGAACTCATATCAGATGCAAGCGGTGAGATTGACCTGTCCGACGCTGATATCGTCATCTCAGTGGGACGGGGCGCCAAGGATCAGGCCGGTGTTGATCTTGTAAAAGAGCTGGCCAACGATCTGAAAGCAGGTTTCGGCTCTTCCCGAGCCATGGTGGACGGCGGTTTCATGGCACATAACAAGCAGGTCGGGCAGACCGGTAAAATCGTCGCACCTTCCCTTTATATGGCAATCGGCATCTCCGGAGCCATTCAGCACCTTGCAGGAATGACCGGCTCAAAAGTGATTCTCGCTGTCAACAAAGACCCCGAAGCCCCCATCTTCAACGTGGCAGACTATGGCATCGTCGGAGATCTTTTCGAGGTGGTTCCGATTCTCAGGGAAGAAATCAAAAAAATCAGAAACTAGCAAAAGCAAATCCCAAATTCCAATATACAAATTTCAAATAAATAACAAATCTCAAATCTCAAATAAATTCCAATATCCAAATTCCAAATAACTGAAATTGAGATTTGGATATTGAAATTTGGGATTTATTTGGAATTTGGGATTTGTTATTTGGAGTTTATTTGAGATTT
>JAOZLU010000270.1:2157-8816 GCA_029934695.1 Desulfobacterales bacterium
ATTTGTTATTTGGAATTTATTTGGAATTTGGAATTTGTTATTTGGAATTTATTTGAGATTTGGAATTTAAAATTTAAGCCTTGGAGGTATTTATGAACCCCCTTTTTATGTCTTTGCTACTCATCGTGGGGCTTGCGATTTTCGCCCGCACGATGTATTATAAAACCATGTTGCTCATGGCCCTCGAGTCTGCGGATCGGGCCAATCATATCAAAGAACGATTTAAGAATATGGTGATTCTGGCATTAGGTCAGAAACGCCTCGTAGGAAGAAAAAAAGAGCGGATCCCGGGTATCATGCATGCCTTAATCTTTTGGGGATTCTGCATTCTGATAATCCGCAGCCTGACTTTATACGGAGAAGGCTTTTCAGAAGGATTTCAACTGCCTTTTTTTGGCGATGATTTTATAATCGGGTATCTTTATATCGCCTTAAAAGACATAATGGAAGGCGTTGTCTTACTGATGGTGATTTACGCCATCTTTCGTCGGGTGGTGCTTAAACCGGAACGGCTGCACAATACCTGGGAAGCGTATCTGGTTCTGGGCATGATCGGGGTTCTGATGATTTCCGATCTCTTATTAGATGGTGCCCGATATAATTTGATTATGCTGCATAACAACCCGGAGCATCTTCATTTTTTCAACAACCCGCAATATGGTTCCGAGTTTCTCTGGACACCTGTTTCCGTGGGAGCAGGAACTCTCATATCCTGGATGAGTGCGGATACCAACAGGGTTATCATGGTCTGCGGATTCTGGGTGCATATCATCACTCAGCTCATTTTTCTTAATTTCCTGCCATTGGGAAAACATTTTCATGTCATCACCTCGCTTCCCAATGTGTTTTTGAAGAGCCTGGGATATCCCCATGAGAAACCAAAGCTCCTGGATTTGGAAGATGAGGCGGCCTGGGAAGATGAGACCCTGGGAATCAATCACATCCACCAGCTCAGTTGGAAACAGGGACTGGACCTTTACACCTGTACCGAATGCGGCCGATGCAAGGAGGTCTGCCCCGCTTATACCACTGACAAGCCGTTAAATCTGCATGAGTTCAATGACAACCTGAAATTTGAGATGTTGGACAATGCGGACAGCATTGTCAGAAGAGCGAAGCTGTCCGCCACCATCAGACAGGATGGCGACCCCGAAGAAACTGAGAAGATCAAAGCGGAGATGGCTGAACTCCGCAGCAAAAAGCAGCTTGTGGGAGACGTGATATCGGAAGACACGCTCTGGGCCTGCACCACCTGCCGGGCATGTGAACAGGTCTGCCCGGTGGCCATTGAGCATGTTCCCCGGATCATCGCCATGAGACAGGGCCAGACCCTGATGGCGGAAGCCTATCCCAAAGAGCTGAACCCGGCTCTCAAAGGACTTGAGCGCAACGGCAATCCCTGGGGCATCGGGTATGACAAACGTGCGGACTGGGCCGAGGGTCTGGACGTGAAAATGATGGCGGAAAATTCTGATGTCGAGTATCTGCTCTGGGTGGGCTGTGCGGGTTCGTTTGATGACCGAAGCAAAAAGGTGTCAGCCAGCCTGGTTAAAATTCTCCAAAAAGCTGACATCAGCTTCGCAATCCTCGGCACGGAGGAAAAATGCACAGGCGACTTTGCGAGGCGGGTGGGCAATGAGATGCTGTTCCAGATGATGGCTCAGGAAAACATCGAAACCCTGAACAATTACAAGGTTAAGAAAATTATCACGGCATGCCCCCATTGTCTCAATACGCTCAAGCATGAATATCCGGAAATGGGCGGAAATTACGAAGTGATCCATCATGCGGAGTTCATCCATCAGCTTGTGCAGGAGGGAAAAATCTCCCTGAAAAGAACATTGGAAGGAACCCTGACTTACCACGATCCCTGCTATCTCGGGCGATACAATTCGGTTTATGATCAGCCCAGATCAGTATTGAAGTCAATATCAAACTGGGGACTCACAGAACTTGAGCGGCATGGTCAGGAAAGTTTCTGCTGCGGCGCGGGCGGGGGAAGAATGTGGATGGAGGAGACCATCGGCAAAAGAATCAATCTGGAACGGGCCGAGGAAATCGTGGGAAAGGATGTGGCGAATGTCGCGGTGGGCTGCCCGTTCTGCCTGACCATGATCGAAGACGGCATGAAAGAACTGGAGAAGGAAGAGGATATCAGGACACAGGATATTGCCGAGCTTGTGGCGAAGAATATGGGGTGAGTTCGGATGTGCTTTGCACGATTGCGACAGATGAACATCTGCTGTTTAAATTACATCGGCTTTTAGTATTAAAGGGGTAATATAAAGTGGGATGGACAATTTATTACAAAGGCTCCTCGACTGATCCTATATCAGAAGAAGAAAAACAATGTCTGTTTGATCATAAAAAAAGATGGAACAGCAAACTTCATGAGGGTTGTGAGAGATATAGCTTTGAAATAGAAGGTAATGGTAAAATTTTAGAGGGGCTTACAAAGGTACATTTTAGCGAGGAGGATAAAACTGATTTTGAAACTATCCTTGCTGCCTTGCAGGAGCTTGAAAAGATTTTACCAAATTTTAATTTTAAAATTACAGATGATTACTATTTGAATAATTTCAATGAAGTTGTTCCTTCATTTGTTGGTGATCCATATACCTTTACTGAAAGATTCCATAAGCGCATGATGGAGGATTTTGATGGAATCTTTGAAAGATTTCAGCAAGGTAAACTTGAAAAATTTGAATGACTTTGCCAAATATGAGGAGATCAGGACACAGGATATTGCCGAGCTTGTGGCGAAGAATATGGGGTAAGTCTGATAAATTGACATTCCCTCCTGTCATTTCGGGCGGAATTGAAAAAATGGGATATTTTTCAGTTCTGGCCCGGAATCCACTCTCTCCGGAAGATGTTATATAGTCATTTCTTTCTGCTTTCCATACCAATGGCAGGCTCAACACAACAGAGCAACTTATGATCTCAATAGACAAAGATTTTAATAATCCACCCAAAGCCTTAAAAAACAAAGGTTGGAGAAGCAAAGAGGTAAAGGAAGCTTTGTATGAATTGTATCATGGCAAGTGTGCATATACCGAACAGAAATTATCCTTTGATGAAGCAGACGTGGCGTACTATAGACCATTATCGAAATACCCTTGGCTTAAGAACGAGTGGAGCAACCTTCTGTTAGTAAGCAGAGGGATCAACACAATGCTTGCTAACCGTTTCCTTTCAGAAAAGAAACAGGAACCGGCAAATGACAAGTTGAAATGCCGTGCAGACTCAAAATACCTGCTGGTGGAAGAACCAGTAATGATCCATCCTGAAGTGGATACGCCTGAAAACCATTTCAGGTTTGACCGATCGGGAATCATTTCCCATCAAAGCAGACGTGCCGGAACAGTTATTGATATGTTGGCTCTTAATACAGATTGGCTCCGGTACAGAAGAAAGAAGTATATTGATGAAGTTAAAACTGAACTTGATGTCATATTTGCAGATCTTTTATATGGTAAAGCAACTTCGAAACAGAAGAAAGATATCTTTTTCAAATTCCTTACAAAGCTGATGCAGGCAGCACAACCAGAGTCAGAATTTTCGTTGCTCGGCCAGGAAATATTTTATAACTTCCGCTATTTTTTCAGAGATTTGGGTAGTCCTGAACAAGTGGTGATGAATGAAATTCAGTGTCCCGATATCCGAGGAACTGAACGGGATTCATCACTACCTTTGCAGGACTGCCGAGATTTGGAAGACTATTCCATCCAGAAAGCAGAAATGACCCGTGAAACTTCGAGTGGCCACAAATTAAAAGAGGAGCTGTTCAAGTATTACGATCTGTACATTGAACAGATAAGCGGACTTGGAGAGATTGAGAACAAAGAAAGAAATTCATTCCTTCCGGTTGCGATCTGCGGTTTCAGTATAAGGAAATTCCAGGGAATTAAGAACCTGACACAAATTGGTTTACCCCTCTCTTCGAGCTGGATATTCCTGACCGGTGAAAACGGATTCGGTAAAACTTCTCTGCTCAGAGCCATATTGTTGGGCCTTGCAGGGGATGAAGGTACAGGACTCACTTCTGATGAGCTGGATGAGAATGCCCGGATGGTGATTCATTACAAAAAAAACAAGGATTTCAGGATCTCGGCACACCGTAGCAATTATTTCGAACGTCTCAATGCAGTGGCAGCATACGGTTCTATCCGTACAAGGCTGGAAGAGTATTCGAGTTCAAAACCTAAAGTTACCGACAGTTTGTTTGATAAAGGAACAACTCTGTTAAATATTGAAGAAAAAATAAAGGAGCTGGATGGGAGTAAAAGCCCTGTACTGAGAAATACAAAGAAAGAAATTATCAAAGCTTTGAAAACCGTATTGCCCAATCTTGCTTCAATCGAAGTAGTTGAAAATGTCAATGAGTCGAAAAAGGAACTGACTTACAAAGAAAAATCCGGAAATGATACAAAAACATACAGAGAAGTATCTTTCAGAGAGATGGCTGCCAGTATGCGTTCCATCATAGCTATGGTGGGAGACATTTATCTTCGCCTTTCCAAAGAAAAAGATGTTAAGGATTTCAATAAACTGTCTGGTATTGTACTCATTGATGAACTTGATCTTCATCTGCACCCGAAATGGCTGAAAAAGTTACCCGGTTTACTTTCGGAAGTTTTCCCAAAAGTACAATTCATAGCATCCACCCACAGTCCCATACCTCTTTTAGGAGCTCCGAAAGGATCGGTGGTGCTAAATGTCACTCGGTCGGCAGAGAAAGGAATCCAAGTGCAACGGCTTGACGACAAAGTATATATGGAACATCTGTTGCCCAATACAATCCTTACTTCACCTATTTTTGGCATGGACGATATTATTTCAGAAAATCGCGACAAAAGTGTTCATATCAGATATGAAGATCATTACGACGATGTGAAGCTGAACGATGTGATCCGCAAAAAACTGGATGACTATATGAACAATGAAAAGGAAAAAGAGTTGTTGAATCTGATAAAGAAGAAAAACGGATGAGATTCATTATCAAATCATTAACCGACCTGCCGAAATCCCTGAAAGATCCATCGAATCTGAAAGACTTGGAAATAATTGCCAAGAAAGCAGATAAGAACAAAATCAAGGATTCGGTTTACCGGGACAGCTATAAACATCCCGATGGCAACAGGTCGCATGTGGTGGACAAGCTGAATGAGTTTTATAATTATAAATGTGCTTACTGTGAACGGGTCTGCAAAGCCGATGCAGAGCATTACCGACCTAAAAAAAGTGTTACGGGTACAGATCATCCTGGCTATTACTGGCTTTGCTACGAATGGACCAATCTTATCCCGTCGTGTATTACCTGCAATCGTGAAGGAGCCAAGCACAATCACTTTCCGATTCTCGGCACAAGAGTAAATGCTCCCTCATTCATAAACGGCAGACTCGATAAAGAAAAATGCAGAGCATTCAATGCACCGCTGATTGATGAAACTCCTTATTTGCTGCATCCTGAGATCGATGATCCTAAACAGTATTTTAAATTTGAGATCGACCCCGAAAATGAAGGGATCAGGCTCAGAGGAATTAACAACAGGGGGAGCGAAACAATTAATATTTGCAAGTTGAACAGGTATGAACTCAAAATACACAGAGGGAATGTCATTAAAGATTTTGTGGATAACCTCAGCATGGTAGCGTTCTTAAACCAAAGGAACAACGATGCCGTTGTATCGGGATTGTTTCAAATGTTCAATGTGTTTAAACAAAAAAGTCAGCATAAAGAGTTTGAGCACCTGATGCTGAAAGAATATGCTATGGCATCTGTCTGGAATTTCACTGAGATAGTTCTTCCGTTTGTCGAAAATTTATCTTGGCGGAATACTGTGAAAGATGCTTTCATAGCTTGGAAATGTTCAGTATTGGGATATGTGGAAAAAATGCGTGAAATTTTCCGCTGATGCCGCCTGATTTTTTCTTGCTTTCCGTCATATAAACTGATATGGGATGGAAAGTTCAGAGGGGATTTTCCTTGTTTTGTGGTGCGATATTCCAATAGGTGGAAACTTTTGCATCGTATAGGGCTGTATATGGAAAATTTTCCATATATCAACACTGTTAGGCATCCAAAGTAGGAGTTAATCATATGCAACTAACTGGCGAATTGAACTACCGGAACGCGCGGGCGATATTAGATGCATCAAGGCCAGGTATCATCGACGAGATTGAGAAAATTCTGACGCACCCCGCACATACCCTCGAGTTCGAGAATGGGGGCAGACAACAAAACTTATCAAAGCAAATGCAGGATTGGTTCGCGGACGCAGGATGGCAGAAAGAAGCTTTCTGCTTCACGATTCCAAACATGCGCTATGACCTTCTCAAGTGGAACATTCCCATTGAGATCGAGCTCGGCCATCAAAGGCTCGTCTTTGCTGATTTCTTTGAGTTCATGGCCGATTTCGACAAGGAAGAAATCCCCGGAGCCGTGATGGTCGTGACTGGGAATCCAAATAGGTATGGACATAGTTGGCATTGTTCGCTTGATAGCACGGCTCGCAAGATTAACGCCGTGAGAGAGTTATTTCTCGTTCCTGTTCTTGTGCTTGGGGTGGACCCATAGCTATCTTCAAATGACCCGCGAATATGTTCGGGGTTATGTTCGGGGTCGGACAGTGGTAACTATTTAATATTAAAATAAT
>JAOZLU010000885.1 GCA_029934695.1 Desulfobacterales bacterium
CCCCGCATCATGGTTCGGATTTAGCAATCCGAACCGAGCGTAGCGGGGCGAGGATGGTTCGGATTTAGCAATCCGAACCGAGCAGTTTTGGGGACGCTCGCGGGGCTTCGGCGTGAGCCGAGCAATTTTATCACAGAAAGTTGATTGTATCAGATGTGACACTGCCATCATCATTAATTTCAATCATCCGACCCAATAAGCCTGTGTTCAGAATTTCGTCACCTGCTTTTCCATCATCCGCAACCCTGTATTCCTTTGTGTCGCTCCTGGTGCTTTTTCCAGATGAGAATATTGCAGGGACATTATATCTCCTGCTAAGTTCCGTACCCGAGAAGTCCAAATGCCGATGCTCATGACCGCATAAGAGAATGTCAACGCGGCCGGAAACCTGACGCATAAGCTCCTCCCCGTCTTTCAGCCAGCACGTCATCTTTTTTCCTATTCTTTCAAAAATATTATCATCAGGAAAAAGAAACGGATGATGGTGAAGATAGAGGATCACTTTTTGCCCAGGCTTACGATTCTCAAGCTTTTTAAGCACACCGAGAGTATCATGGATTTGTTTCTTTCCCAATTCGCCGTCAGCTAAAAGGCCGTCCCAGAACCCGACCTCGGCTTTCATCGAATTAAGCCCGATAAACGCATGTCCGTTAATCTGTCGGATATAAGGATAAGTGACATTCTCAATCCCAAAAAAAGCGTCTTTTAAATACCTGAAGCGTTTTTCCTGGGCATGATTCCCGTTCCAGCCGTAATCATGGTTCCCGGGGACAGGCAGGACTGTGAAGCCGTTATTGTAAAGTGGGGCAAGGATCGCCTTTGCCCTGATGAACTGCTCTTTTTCACCGTCATCCACGATATCTCCGGTGATGACAATGACCGGCTTATTTGTCTGCAACGCTTTATTCTTACTGACAGATTCGACAATCCTGACAAGATTGGCATCGTCTTTTTCAGTTTTTCCAACATGAAGATCGCTCAGATGAAGAATTTTTGTCGGCATAATCAATGACACCTTCAGGTTTTGTCAATACAACGTATTTTTTTATAACAGCTTTCCCATATTTCCTGTGGAAGAACAATGTGTTTTGAAAAAGGAAGATTCGGAACACCCTTTTCCGTATTCAGATCAATTCCATGACGGATATACGCTTTATAGGCCAACTGGCTGCAATAAAAAGCATCTTCTGTATCGGAATTCAGGAAATTCAGATTATACGGTTTCCCCTCTTCTGCCTGCCGGAGACAGTATCGGGCCACGTCCAAACGAATCTGCCTTATTTTTTCAGATGAGCGGTTGGTGCCGGCCAGAGGATAGGCAACACCGTAAAGCCTGTCCATAAGAAACCGCTGACTGAGCATCCGATGGCCATCCCATTGCCTGTCAGGAATTTCAAAAGTGATAACTTTCGCTTTTGCCCCGGATTCCACACATCGCCCTTCAGGTCCGACATAGATGACAATATGGTCCACATCACCCGGAACGAATTTCCCGACAATCCACCAGAACTGACCGATTATATTATCAGAGGAGAGATCCCCATCCACCGTGCAGATCAAATCTCCTGTTTCAACGGGGATACCATTGATTTCATAAGAATAAACTTCATCAATCGTGTAATTTTCTGAGATCGTCATGTTCACCTCCTATTTTATTTTCTGATTGTAACGGATTTAGGGGAGGGCGGCATATTTGTAGCTACAAACATGCCGCCCTACGGGGCTTGACGGGCTTTGGGCCTGCCGGTGCTACAAACATGCCGCCCCTACGGGGCTTGGATCGGAGCTTCCCCCGATGGGATGCCTCTGAATCAGCAACAATTAATCAGACTTCCCAGGCGGCCACATACCTTTCTCTTCCATAACAGAGCGTAATGTTTTCAAAGCAGAATTGGTCGTGGGTATTCCTGCATAAACAAAGGTCTGAAAAATCACTTCAGCGATTTCTTCCGGCGTGCATCCGACATTGAGTGCCGCCTGAATATGCAGCTTCAGCTCATCGGTCCGGGACAGCGCAGTAAGGGTTGCAATAGTGACAAACTGCCTGGTTTTATGCGGAATTTTCTCCCTGGCATACATCTGGCCGGTTATAAACAGGGAAAGGTCCTTTCCCAGTCCCTTGTCAAAAGCACTCCAAAGCTCAAAAGGTTTTTCGCCCTTTACATCTTTGAAATAAAGCGCTGCGGTTTTTTTTGTCTTTTCAACAATCTCTTTACTCAAAATAAAGTCTCCCTA
>JAOZLU010000271.1 GCA_029934695.1 Desulfobacterales bacterium
AGTTTCGGACGGGGTTGCAAACCCCGTCCGGCAATAAACCCCGTCCGGCAATGTTGCCCGGCAATGGCTGTTTTTATTAATCAATCGCATGAAAATCGATATTATCAATAATTTAAGTAAGTTTGTTAAAAATCGATAAAAATTCAACTTGTTGATTTGATTAGGATTTAACACTTTCATGCGATTGCCCCGGAATGTCAGATTTTTTATTGACATGAAAATCAGTCTGTGTTATCAGATCACCATGGACAAAAATCTCAGGGGTTCGGCAGGGCCTGTCAGTGCTGAAGATATTGAGATCATGGCATAAGCAGGTGAAAAATGTCGGATTCATTCTTTCCGATAATGAAGGACAGGGGTTGGAGGCATTATAAAAAAAACAGTGCGCATTCTTGTACAGACTTACCGAATCCCGAATTCGACGAACTCATGGAGGACCTGTAATGAAAAAACTGCTGAGACTCGACAAAAATGACAGATGGGAACTGGAAGGCATTGAATTTGCCATCGAAGAACGCGTGGGAAACCCGGAGAATTTCATCGGACGCGTCAGAGAACTGGAATTTTTATACATCTGGGCGGACAATATCAGGAAACTGATCAGCCGTAGCATCGCTTTTCTGGGCCGGCGCAAAATCGGCAAAAGCCTGATCATCGAACGGCTGTACAATATCATCTACAGCGAACACAAGGGGCTGATCCCGTTCTACTATGAATTTGCCGAGGGGACCCGCAGCGGCAGGGAATTCTATCATGATTTTCTCACGCGGTTTTATATGCAGGTGGTCGGGTATTACACGCGGGATATCACCTGGACACGGACTGCGGCGGACTTTAAGACCGATGTGGATGTGACGGTGTTCATGGAGGAGATCGCATCTCTCTCCGTACCCCACAAAGAGCGGATTTTAACTGATCTGAACCGTTGCATCCGCATGATGGGGAAGGACAAGCCGCTGTATGAATATGTGCTTGCAGCCACGGCCACGCCCCGTTCGTTTGCCACGACACCCGGGGTCCGGGAGCAGATTGTGCAGATGATTGACGAATTCCAGTATCTGAACATGTACATTGACGCCGGGGTTGAAGACAGACCCTGCAAAGCCTACATGTCCACCGCGGAAATGAAGGTGGCGCCGCTGCTCATCACCGGTTCCCTGATGGGCGTGGTGTCGGAGGAACTGATGCGCTGGCTGCCTCACAGGTTTGATGAGTTTATTGTTCCCAAAATGAATGACCAGGAGGCTGCTGCCATGACGGTCAATTACGGGATGCTGTACGGACATGACATAACACCGGGGACTGCCTCCTATATTGTCCATGTCACCAATAATGTGCCCGGGCGGATTGTGGATATCGTGACTCCCAAGTTCGGGAAACCCGCAATCAGCACAACTGAGGATGCGGACCGCGCTCTGGAATTTGAGGTGGGGCAGGGAACCATCAAAAGCGACTGGGACGAGTATCTGGCACTTGCAATGAATGCGGTGAATCATGTCAACATGCGCCGGATCACCTATTTCCTGTGCAGACATGAGGGTGAATGGTATTATCCCCGGGATCTGAAACGCGCCCTGTCACTGGAGCTTGATGACAGCAGACTGCGCGAGGAGCTTGCTCTGCTCCACAAATACGATCTGATCGAACTGAGCGGGGGGCGGTACGGCGGGGTGTTTGACCGGACCCTGAAAAAAGTGCTCATGAAACATTACGGAGACATACTGGGACTGCCGGTAAAAGACTTTGACGCCTACTTTCGCAATGACAGCCTGCTTGATTACCTGCATGAGCGCGTCAGACGCCTGGAACTGAGCCTGGAAGAAGCCGAGGTTCTCCGGGACACCATGAATGTGCTGCGGGGGGAGCACAACAATCTCAAGGGGCATTATTATGAGCGGGAGGTGCTGCTGGGCCTGATCAAGGCGATCATTGACGGCGGGGGCGGGCTGACAGAGGGGATACCGGTGACAGACTTTTCCTATACCCTCAGTTTTTTTCTTGAGGCCGGGAAGGAGATTGATGTTGTTCTGGAAGGCGGACAGGTGGTGATCATGGCGGAATGCAAGAATTACGCGCCTGAGAATCTTCATAAGATCACCGAAAAAATGGTGAGGGAGTTTGCGGACAAAGCCCGACGCCTCATGAAGGAACGCTTTCCCGGAAAGATACTGCGTCTCGGGTTTTTCAGCAAACACGGCATTGAGGAGAAGCTGAAGCCTGCTCTTGAGCGTCATGGAATTTTTTTCCGCGGGTAAAGCCAATAATATCAATAACCTTATAAAAACTTGATCAGCAAGGCATGGAAACAACGGATAAACCTCGAACTGTCCGAATCCTATCTGATCACAAAATCGAAGGCTGGGCCATTTTGTTGTGGCAAACAATTACAACCGAAGGCTGGTCGGATTTAAGCCCCATGGAATTGGTCATGTTTTCTGATATCGGTCTGAGTGACAATATCAATGACAGAGTTCTCTGGCGTTTTGCCCAGGCACAGAAAATGATATTGCTTACCGCAAATCGCAATATGGAAGGAGACGACTCACTTGAGCAGACAATCCATAATGAAAATACGCTGAACAGCCGGTCCCCGTCCGGGGCCATATTCATACGAAAGGCAACAGGATGAAAGCATACATGTTTCCGGGACAGGGGTCCCAGAAAAAAGGCATGGGAGATTCTCTTTTTGACGAGTTTCCCCAGGTGACAGCAAAAGCAGACCAGGTTCTGGGATACAGCATAAAGGAACTGTGCCTCGAAGACCCTGACAATCTTCTGGGGCAGACCGGTCACACCCAGCCTGCCTTATACACGGTCAGTGCGCTGATGTGGATGCGGCATGCCGCGGACAAGAATGGTGAGAAGCCTGACTTCATGGCAGGGCACAGTCTCGGAGAGTACAATGCCCTGTTCGCGGCCGGTGCGTTCGATTTTGAAACCGGTCTCAGGCTGGTGAGGGAGCGGGGCAGACTCATGGCCCTGGCCCGGGGCGGAGGCATGGCTGCGATAATCGGCTCGGAAGAGGAGAAGATACAGGATATCCTCCGGGAGAACAATCTGACGACCCTGAGCCTGGCCAATTACAACTCGCCTCTGCAGATTGTGATATCGGGTCCGGCCGGAGATATTGAAAAGGCGGAGCCTGTTTTCAAGGCAGCGGGGGTGAAGCATTACCGTCCCCTCAAGGTCAGCGCTGCGTTTCATTCTCCATATATGAAGGAAGCCGCAGAAGAATTTGCCCGCTTTGCCGGGGAATTCACTTTTGAGGAACCGCGTATCCCGGTGATCGCCAATGTCACGGCACGGCCCCACGGGAAGGAGGATGTGAGGGAACTGCTGGTGGCCCAGATCACCTCTCCGGTGCGATGGACCGACACGATCCGGTATCTCACCGGACTGGGCGTGACAGACTTCAGACAGCTCGGTCCCGGGAGCGTCCTGACCGGCCTGCTTCGCAGAATACGCACGGAGGAGGCGGAGCTGCAGAAAGCCAGGGAGAATGATCCTGCCCCGCAGGCCCCAGACAATATTCTGCCGACAGCAGATAACCGGCCACAGGTCACGGAAGCCCGTCCGCAGCCCATGGACAGCACACCGCCGGCAACCGGCCGGATCACCCCCGAAAATCTGGGAAGCCGGGCATTCAGAGAGGAGTACAATCTCAAATATGCATATCTCGCAGGTGCGATGTTCCGGGGAATCGCCTCGAAGGAACTGGTCATCGCCATGGGCAGGGCCGGCATGATGGGCCATCTGGGAACCGGCGGCATGAAACTGAACGAGATCGAAGACTCGATCCGGGATATTCAGGCCGGGCTTGACGGAAAGCCCTGCGGGATGAATCTGCTGCATAATTACTACGATCCAGATGCGGAGGAGAAGCTCGTTGACCTTTATCTGAAATACGGGATAAAGTATGTTGAGGCGGCCGCGTACATGCAGATGACCCCGGGCCTGGTCCGTTACCGGCTTACCGGATTGCATCGTGAGAATGACGGGAGCATCAGGACCTCTCACAAAGTCATGGGAAAGATATCCAGGCCCGAGGTGGCCGAGGCATTTCTGAGTCCCGCACCGGAGCGGATTGTCAGCAAGATGCTTGAGGAGGAGAAGATCACCCGGGAACAGGCGGACCTCTCCCGGAAGGTGCCCATGGCCGACGCACTCTGTGCCGAAGCCGATTCCGGAGGGCATACAGACGGGGCCTCCGCCTACGCGCTCTTCCCGGCCATACAGCGGCTCTGCGATGACATGATGCGGAAACACGGGTATGAGAAACAGGTCTTTCTCGGGGCTGCCGGCGGCATCGGCACTCCCGGATCTGCGGCCGCCGCCTTTGTTCTCGGAGCGGATTTCATTCTTACCGGTTCGATCAATCAATGCACGCTCGAAGCCGGAACAAGCGATCTTGTGAAAGACATGCTTCAGGAGATGAATGTGCAGGATACGGATTACGCACCTGCCGGGGATATGTTTGAAACCGGGGCAAAAGTGCAGCTTCTCAGAAAAGGCGTTTTTTTTCCTGCCAGGGCCAACAAGCTGTATGATCTGTATCGGCAATACGATTCTGTTCACGAGATTGACGAAAAGACGAAAAAGCAGCTTCAGGAAAAATATTTCAAGCGGAGTTTCGATGAAATATGGGAAGAGACAGAAACCTTCTTCTCGCAACGTGATCCGGAACAGATAAAAAGGGCCGAAAAAAGTCCCAAGCATAAGATGGCCCTGATCTTCAGGTGGTATTTTGGGCATACCGCACGGATCGCCAGTGAGGGCACTGAGGCGGAGAAGGTGAATTTCCAGGTGCATACCGGCCCCGCGCTGGGTGCCTTCAACCAATGGGTGAAAGGGACCGGTCTGGAGAACTGGCGCAACCGCCATGTTGACCGGATAGCGGAGAAACTGATGCGGGAGACGGCCGATCTTCTGAACCGGCGGTTTGAGGAGATGTCGGGGAAAAAAGGATATCAGAAGTGATTTCAGCCTGATTATAACGCTTTTAGGGGAGGCCTGATATCAGCCCTTCGTCGCACCTTTTTAACCACAAAGGGGGCACAAAGGGGGCACAAAGGGGCACAAAGCTTTAAATCTGCACGTTCGGCCGGATCTGTCTGAGGGCGCCTCCCCTGAATCCGTTATATTTCAGCAAAGCGTTTCTCCACCGGGTCTTTGTTGACCGGGCAACGCCGAGGAACTGGCCCCGATGTTTATTCGGCAATCACTTTGTCCAGAGGTTTTATGGATGCGGCATCCCTGTCCAGAATTTTGGCTTTTGACAGATATTTTGTCACCTGAGTGACGCGCATATACCCGGTGATCACATTGTCCGATCCGAGTATTTTCCCGGTAACCGGATGTTTTATCGGCTCCTCACGATACGCTATGAATCTGCGCTGAAGTTTGACCATATCCTGTCCGAGGTCAATAAAGATGTAGTCGCCTTTCTGCTGAATCACAAGACCGTCCACCAAGGGAAAATCCCGATGAAATTTAATTGCCATCCCCTCTGACAGGGTTTTCAGAGCGACAAGGTCCTTTAATTCGTTATAGACATCCTGGGTGGCAAGAATCTCGGAGGTTTCCGTGTCAATCATCCGGGCCACGATTTCAATGCCGGTACGGGTCTCGACAATGCTGCCGGTGAGGATGGAGCGGGCTGCAATGAGATTGCCAAGCTTCAGGGCAGTGTTCCTGTCAATGAGTTTTGTGCGACTGAGTTTCTGTTCCCGCAGAATCATATCCAACTGGGTTCTTTCAATCATCCGGAAACGATTCTGATTCACCAACGCATTGATCAGGTTGTCCTGAAAAGACACGGAAAATTCTGAAACCTCGCCGCTCTGCTCAAAAGGAAGTACGGTGATGCTCAGGCGTTCCTCCAACTCAAGGGCCTTGGGAATTTTCCTTGTCACGGAGATTTTTTTTGAAGCGGTATTGCCTGCCTCATCCCGGGCCTCAATCAGTATCTCATTTTTTCCTTGGCTGAGTTCCGCAAGATGACCGAAAAAGACAAGCTGTCCCTCACGGCGCAGAATCGGCGTCCCATTGACGCCGAGGCTTACAATTTTGCTCTCGTCGCTGACTTTTCCTTCAAGATATATTTTTTTCAGGAAAACGGTTTGCGTGTCTGTCCAGCCTTTCAGATTTATGTCCGGAGCGATTTTATCTTTGGGGCCGAAGATAGTGCTTAAAAAAAAACTGTCTGTATCTGAGGCAGCAGAGGCAAGCATTACCGAACCCGGCATGTCCGTTGACAGCTGCGACAGATCACGGACAACTGAACTGTTCAGCGGAATCTTTGCTGTGGTGCGGTTTCCAAGCCGGTCCTTGGCTGAGAGTTCCAATTCACTTTTGTCTGTCATAATACTCTCTGTGAAAAAAATCTCCGTTTCCTGCCGGATATCTGTGGATTGTCCGTTGATGCTCAGTTCGGATACACCCGCGTCGTCATAAGCGGACCCGGAAATTTTTATGCCTCCTGTATCTCCCACATCTATATGAACCGCTTCAATGGTAATTGTCGGCCCTTCCCGGTCAATATGGAAGATCACCTTTTGCGTTGTTTTTCTGCCCGGAAGATTTTGTGCAGTGATTTCAATCTCGTGCCTGCCCTGAGGAAGCGCAAGCCTCTCCCTGAAAAAAAATTCTTTTTGAGACCCTTCTGAAAACAGCGGTGTTCCTCTGATGGTGATTTCTGATATGTAATTTTCATCTCTGGCAGTTCCGGAGATGAACACCGGGTCCAGTCGCGTCCAAATTTCATCGGTCTTGAAATCAAGCGTGAGGCTTGGAGGAGATGCCCCCTTTCCCTGTTTTCCGATGATGGCCTTTCGGACACGATCCAGGTAAAAGCGGGCCTTTGCAGAGGGGAACTGGTTCAGGGAAAGCTCCAGCTCTTTTCTGGCCGTGTCAAAATTCTGGGTGAGATAATGGACTATGCCCAATTCTCTGTGGGGGAAATAGTCAATAAAGTGCATCCCGTAAGTTCGGGCCATGCGCTGATCCTGCATCCGCCGACCCATGGCTTCCCTCAGATCGGCTTCTGCTTCCTTATAATATTCCCCTTCTGCAAATGAAAGCCCCCGTTTGTAGTAATTCCACCACTTGTGTCTGAAGGCTTCGTCAATCTTGCCGTACTCCCTGCCTTCCCTGACGTGAGTCGGAATGCTGTTCACAGCGCACCCGCAAAAGGCAAGTGTGGTGATGAGGATTGCAAAATAAATCATTTTTTTAATGAAATTAGTTAAGTTATCCATTTGATTCAACTTTAAAATTTGATTAGGCGTATTCATTCAGTTCGTCTCCCCGAGAGACAGACGGGAAACCCGGTTTTTTTTCACAGGAAATTTTATGAAGAGTCCCTATTTTAATATAAACACATAAACAGAAGTTTTCTTTCAACAGGGAAGTAAAAAAAACCTGACTATAGGACACTACTGATTATAACGCTTTTAGGGGAGGCCTGAAATCAGCCCTGCGTCGCACCTTTTTAACCACAGAGGACACAAAGGGGGCACAAAGGCCGCAAAGCTTAAACCCGGGGCACAAAGCTCAGACCTGCACGGTTCGGCCGGATTTGTCTGAGGGCAGGTGCGGGAGCCTCCCCTGAATCCGTTATAATCAGGGACACTACTGCAGCAACTCGTAAATTCGTCACCCCCCTCTTATCTATTATATAAGAGAGGGGGTGACGAACTTGTAAGTTGTGGTACTACGTCAAAACTTCGCTGAAAAAGGTTGAGGAACGCTCTGAATTTTGTTTGCACCCACGCCTAAGCTCAACGCGGCGAAGCCGTCCGCTATAGCTGGGTTGTGCCGGAATTCTTATTATTCACACTTGTTTCGATATTTCATCAAACATCCAATTCAGGATGTTGAATGTCTTTTGCAAATTATCAGCAGCAGATATGGAAATTGGATCTATTGTGAAGATATTATCTTCCAATTTACCGAATTCCCAAAATTTCCCCGTGGTAACAACACCATAACAAAGACCTGCATCTAACAAGGAAGATGCCACCATTTCGGCCAATGCCTGAGCCCATCCCTCATCAAAATCATCACGTTTAGCTTCTATAACGCAAAGTGAAGGTCTTGCCATACCTCCGTACTTTGTTCTGGGAGCGATTAAATAATCAGGTTCACCCACAAGCCCTTTTTTTTCGTCTATGTTGTAAGAAACATGAGACCACACGTTTAACTGCTCATAATTTCTCGACAAAATATTTAAGATAGGACTGATAATTTTTTCACAAATAGTAACTTCATTAATAAAGCTTATACTATCGTTTATATCCTCCATGATAATGAAAAACAAGGGTTCTAGCACATTAATTTCTTTTTGACTGGTAAAGGCTGTTTTTTTTGCAACCTGAACATCAAATTTTCTTGCTACTTCCTCAACTGTTTTAAAATTACCATAAGCCATATCTGTCCACCTGTTGTTTTGATAATTAGCTGTTCAATGATTAGCCGTTCCTTTCTTGCATAATAGATAAGAGAGGGGGTGACGAACTTGTAAGGTGATTTCCAGAAAAGAATCTCCCACTATGGCAACGTAGGGTGGGTGGAGCGCAGCGTAACCCACCTTGTGCGGATATCCGGAGGTGTCTGGTGGGTTGCGCTGTGCTCCGCCCACCCTGCATCTCAGTGTCTGGTGGGTTGCGCTGCGCTCCGCCCACCCTGCATCTCAGTGTCTGGTGGGTTGCGCTGCGATCCACCCACCCTGCATCTCAGCGCTGCGCTCCGCCCACCCTGCATCTCAGTGTCTGGTGGGTTGCGCTGCGCTCC
>JAOZLU010000886.1 GCA_029934695.1 Desulfobacterales bacterium
GTGCGACAAGAAGTCGCATTGTTTAGTGTTTTCAGTAGTTCAGTTAGTTTCTTGAAAACTTGGTATGTTTCTACCAATCCCTACACGGGCGTGCTTGCCATGCGCTGTATGGTCGGTGCGAAGCCCCGTGAAATGTACCGAACCGGGTTTGAAAGGTGACTGGAGAACCCATTGGGGAACCCTCCCCCGTTAAGGGCTGGGGACGGATGATAGGGTGAAAGTAAATGAATGTTCGTAAGCGCCGTAAATGAGCGCAGACCTACTGAGGGTTAACAGGTCGGAGGCCGCTTCCATGTGTTTGCGGCGTATGGTCAGGTTGCAGGTCTTGTAACTGCCTGCACGAAACTGTGGCACCATCGGCGTAGAGAATACACCTAAGTCATCCACCGGATGAACAATGCGGAACTTGGAAATACCGTTACTTCGCCTTATGCAATGTAGGGCAAGCCGACCGTAAGGCAGGCCGACGGAGGAACGGTGGTAAGAGGTCGGAAGAAGCAAAGGCCGTCATGTAACAGGACGGATAGAATACGAAACATGATTCAGGTTTAAAAGTTACGGTTGCCTCTCTGCCGTGGCCGAAATGAGCCGCTGACGTCCGACAGGTGTTTCATTGTGAGAGAGTTTGGAGAATCTTCTGAGATGAGAACGCAAATGACGGCTCGAAAAGCTGGTGCCCTCATCGACGATGTGAAAGGCTGGCAATCCGTTGTATGGAAAACTGTGCGGCGCAACGTCCGAAGACTGCAAATGCGTATCGCAAAGGCTGCTTCGGAAGGGAAACCCGGCAAGGTGAAAGCCTTGCAGTGGCTCCTGACCCACTCGTACCACGCCAAGCTCATGGCTGTAAAGCGGGTGACATCGAACAAGGGTAAGAATACTCCCGGTGCTGACGGAGTGGTTTGGAAAGATGTCAGAACCAGGATGCAGGCTGTCCGCAGTCTGCGTCGATGCGGGTATAAGCCTCAGCCATTGCGGAGGATATACATTCCCAAGAAAAACGGGAAGAAACGTCCTCTGAGCATTCCGACCATGCACTGCCGGGCCATGCAGGCATTGTACAAACTTGCACTGAGTCCGGTCGCAGAAACGACCGCCGATCCAAATTCCTACGGATTTCGGGAGCTTCGGTCGTGCGCCGATGCGGTGGCGCAGGCGTTTAAATGCCTGTCAAAACCAAATTCGGCAACATGGGTACTTGAAGCCGATATTAAAGGGTGTTACGATAATATCAGCTCTGATTGGATGATCGGGAACATTCCTATGGATAAGCAGGTTCTCGAAAAATGGTTAAAGGCAGGATATGTTGAGAAAGGCGTAACATATCCGACACGAAAAGGGACACCCCAGGGCGGCATCATCAGTCCGACCCTGGCCAACATGGTTCTCGACGGGCTTGAACAAGTTGTACGGCAGTCCGTACCACGCAGATCGAGAGTCAATTTTATTCGATATGCCGATGATTTCATTATAACGGGTAAATCCGAAAGGATTCTCGAAAACAATGTCAGACCGGCTGTCGAAAGGTTCCTTGCAGAGCGTGGTCTTGAATTATCCCCGGAAAAGACCAGGATCACATATATTAAGGATGGCTTTACGTTCCTCGGGCAAACTTTTTGTAAACATGGCAGGAAACTGCACATTATGCCTTCAGAAGAGGGAGTTCACGCCCTTATGCAACAGGTTGGAACATCAATCCGAAAATATCAGAATGCACCGACACCGTTTTTAATCAGGCGGGTAAATCAAACCCTTCGGGGATGGGGCAACTACCATCGCTGGGTGGTGTCATCGTATGCTTTCCGCAAAATCGACAATTATGTTTACCATCAACTCAGGCGAACGGTACGGAAAAAACATCGGAACAAACCCGGCAAATGGCTGCAAAAGAAATACTGGTCAGCCGCAGGCAGAAACACGTTTTCCGTCAGAAAGAAGACGAAAAAGGGTAAGCCTCGCACATACCGGGTGGCACGACTCTCGGAAATCGGCATACGACGATATGTCAAGGTCCGGGCCCATGCCAATCCGTACCTGAAAGAATTTGGCAGTTATTTCCAAAAGCGAAAGCATGACAGGAGAGCCAAAATCGCCTCGACATGGGGAGATGTGTGCAACCGGGTCACTCAACAAAAGTGATCTTTGAGATGCTTGAGCCGTGTGAGGGGAAACTCTCATGCACGGTTCTTAGGGGGGAAGGGGGCTGAGAGGCCTCCGACCTACCCGAT
>JAOZLU010000272.1 GCA_029934695.1 Desulfobacterales bacterium
CAACCCGGGATTTTCTTATGTGCGTATGTCATCGGCGGGCCGATGTCATGGAGCTACAAATTTTCAGACATGGCCAGTACATTTTTATGCACAGCCTGTTGAAACTCAGGTTGGACAAATTCGTGGTGTTCTTCAGTAAACGGGACATATATCAGAAGAAATTCTTTTGGCGTTATTTTTATGTCCCGGAGCAGGGTTAAAAGGCGTTTTCGGGGTTTCAGAAAACTGGCCAGAGTTATTTTCAGACTTTCAAACGCCTCGGTGACCGCCAAGGTTACAGGCCAGAGTCTGGCATTCGGCAGTTCCTCAGCCAATTCCTGCCGGGGCTGAATCAGGGTGATATTGCGCGAAAGGGTTAAAAAAATCCGGGGCATAATCTTGAAAGCAGGTGTCCAGAAATAAAATTTGGCATCTCTTTTAACAATTCTGGGCAGATTGGCAACTCTGACCATATCCGCATAAGAATCAAGTTCTATTTCCGAAACATCCGCTCTGATTCTCCAGAAAGGCATACAGACAACATTGTCTCCTTTTTTCGGTATATGTGCAAATGTCACTTTTCTGAACCTGTCCCCGCCTGGCTCCCACACTGAATCGCAGTTCCTGCATGCGAGTGCCACGGCATTCCGTTCGCCGTCCAAATCCCATCCGCAGTTCGGACACAGGGTGGGGATGAGTCGGATCCGCCACTCCGGGTGCCCGACTTGGAAAAGAGAAATATCAAAATCATCCGGCAAGGATGAAGACAGCGGCTTGTTCAGCACGGCATCAAACAGGTGGCGGCTGCCGGATGGCTGATTGTCAGCAATATAAAAAGGAGCGTAAATAAGACTGAACGTCTCACCGATAAAAGACTGGTGTAAAACAGGCCCCTGCGAGGATGTGCTGAAGTGACGTCCGACAATATGCATTGCTTCTCTGACTGGCAGAGCCGGTTTCAAAAAGCAGCCTCCTGTTTCCGGGGATATGAATCGCAGTTTCAGAGCCTGGCTGCGCAAGCCCAGAGAAGCCGGGAAATGCTCGGAGCTGACAGCCTGGCGACTGATATCTGCAAATTTTGACTCTGTTTTATCGGGAAGGCAGGAGAAGAGCATTCCTTTGAAACGCCAGTACGGAAAAAATACAAGCTCTTTATTTTCCGGCGCAGTGTCGGGCAGCACATAGCGGAAGCAGTCTTTTTGCATCAGATAGGACTTCACCCGGCAGTAGTCACACCTGAACAGACGGTCTGTTTCTTTCAGGACAGCCGGCGCACCGCATTGGGAACACTGATATTCAATGAGGAGATTTGTCATTTGTCAATTTCTCACCACACTGGTTACAGAAAAGAGATTCTTCCATATTTTCGCTCTCGCACTGGGGGCAGAATTTCGGTTCTGGTTTTTCCTCTGCTGAACGGCCGCAGCGTGAACAGAATTTTGCGTTGGGGGTCAGATTCTTTCCACAGTTTGCACACTGCCTGAAAATAACGAGCTGATGTCCGCACTGGGAACAGAATTTTGAATCCCCGGAAACAGCATTATGACATTCCGGACACACTTCTGATGACGGCCTTTCAGTTTTCTCCGCTGCGTTTTCAGTTTCTTTGCCTTCAAAATACCGGGCAAACATGGCAGGTATCATCAACCCGAGTCCCGTTCCCATACCTGCCCCATCTGCCTCTGACGCTTTTTCCATG
Organism: Desulfobacterales bacterium; assembly: GCA_029934695.1. Lineage (GTDB taxonomy): Bacteria > Desulfobacterota > Desulfobacteria > Desulfobacterales > 4be13 > JAOZLU01. The sequence continues at coordinate 1,679 of JAOZLU010000272.1, forward strand.
GCCATGGCTGCCTTCATCTGCATGAGTTTGTTCATATCCTGAAAAACACCCATCCGGCTGCGGTCATCAATGGCCTTCTGAACCTCGGGCGGCGGTGTGACAGAACTGATGTACAACTGAGTCAGGTCAAGGCCGAAACGACTGAAATCCTCTCTCAGCCGTTTGGCAACCCCTTTGGATATTTCATCATATTTGGCCGGAAGGTTCAGAATCGAGTCAACGGACTCCCCCATATAGTCATTAAATCTGGATACGATAACCCGGCTCAGATATTCTTCGATTTCTGTTGTGGCATACATTCCCCGTGTACCGACCAGACTGTTGATAAAAAGTACAGGCTGGAATACCCGCAGGTTGAATACGCCAAAGGCCCTCAGGCGGATCAGTCCCAGTTCGGAATCTTTGAATGCAACCGGGTCCCTGGTCCCCCATTTGAGATTCGTGAATGTTTTCAGATTCACGAAATAGACTTCGGCCCGCAGGGGACTTTTGAATCCCCAGGGCAGGCTGGCGATTTTGGTCAGGAGCGGAATATTTCCGGTTTTCAGGGTGTGCTGCCCCGGGCCGAAAGCCCCCACAGCCTTACCCTGATAGAAAAAGATTCCGGCCTGGCTTTCCCTGATGATCAGTTGGGCACCGTATTTTATTTCCCCGGAACCTTGTTCCGGGATACGATGCACAAGTTCCCTGCCAGTCTCATCAAACCATTCCAGGATTTCCAAAAAAACGAGATTATTTGTACCCATTATGCCTCTCATAATGTTTTAAGTTTTAAAATCTGAAACCCACTGTTAAAATGGCAATTCATCATCAGAAGCTTTGCTGTAACACGATTCATAAGATTTGAACCATTTGGCGGTCACTTTTATTGCATTGGACTCGCTGCTCAGAATGACCGGAACAGGATTGGCTTTTCCTTTAAATCCGATGTTCAGTTCCAAAGTCCATTCCTTTTCTGATGTCTTCATAAACCGTGTCTGCCGCAACGCTGAGTGTGTTTTCCAACATCTGCATGGCATTCTTCATTTTTTTATCGGCGGTCTTTTCCGCGCCTTCGGACAGATCATCAACCTGTCCTGCCTGAGTGCTTCCAGGCAAATCAGCCTCTTCCATTTCCACAAAGTCAGCCATTTTTTCATCATTTTTTTCGGAATAGGCTTCCTTGAAGGCCTCAATAATTTTATCTGCCACCGGAGAGAATTCATTGTCAAGCCCGAAATGAGTTATCATCAGCTCAGAAAAACTGCTTGAGGTTATCCAGTTTGAAACTTCATTTTTGGATGTCAGATCATGCACAACCGCATTTTTCAGACTTGAAATTATCGCGGGAGAATGTGTTGCAACTATTAATTGGATATTGGGGAAAAGATTGTCCAATAACGGAAGTATCTCATCAAATAATATGCCCGATTCAGAAAAATGTAGGGTGGGTTCCGCTTCGCTCCACCCACCCTACATTTATTTTTTGGGAAGGAAACTCGGGTTTTCTGAAAAAACGAATCAGAAAAAAAAGGGGAAACGCAGTTTCCCCTTCAAAAAAACATGACGATCTGAATATTATGCAATTCCCAGCTTGAACTTCAGCGATTTAAGGGTATTTTTCATCAGCATGGTGATGGTCATGGGGCCGACTCCGCCGGGCACAGGGGTAATTGAGCCTGCAATTTCTTTGGCAGCGTCAAAATCCACATCGCCCTTGAGGATGGCAACCATTTTGCCGGGATTTTTCACACTGGGCTTTTCACCGACGCGGTTCACACCGACATCAATGACACATGCCCCGGGTTGTATCCACTCGGGCTTTACCAGGTCCGGAACACCCGCGGCAACAATCAGAATGTCTGCGCGTTTGCAATGTGCGGCCAGATCTTTTGTGCGTGTATGAACAACGGTCACGGTTGAATTGGCACCCGGGCCTTTCTGTATCATCATGTTGGCAATGGGTTTTCCCACGATGTTGGACCGTCCCACAACAACAACCTCGGCACCGCTGGTTTCAACACCGGCGCGCACGATCATTTCCTGAATACCCGCGGGGGTACACGGCGGAAATTTCACTTCATCCCCGCCGATCATCAGACGCCCGACATTGACCGGATGGAAGCCGTCAACATCTTTGTCAGGATCAATGGCGTTCAGAATCTTCTTTTCATCAATATGCTTGGGAAGGGGCAGTTGCACCAGAATGCCGTTAATGCCCTCATCATTGTTGTATTTGTCAATCAGCGCAAGAAGATCAGCCTCAGAAATATCGGGCGACTGGTTGTCCTGAACCTCGTTAAAACCGACGCGATGGGCGGTTTTGATTTTCAGGGTGACATAAGATATGGAAGCAGGACTTTCACCCACCAGAATGGTCACAAGACCGGGAACAACCCCGTGTTTTTCCTTAATTTCGGCGACCTCTTTGGTAATTTCCTCAAGAATTTCCTCACGGATTTCTGTTCCCTTAATAAGCTTTGCTGACATTCACGTCTCCTTTCATAAAAGTTATATATAAATTACAACTTGTTTCCTCGCTCCGAAACTCAGGAAACGGGGAAAAAATTCACGTTTGAAGCTTTCCAAAAAATAAAATGCCCGGATGTACGTTTTTCTGGATTTATTTCGGATCCCCTGAAACCTCCAGATTTTAAAATAAAAATGAACTCATAAATATCCAGATTGTCATGCCCGGATAAAAATTCTTTTTCTGGCTGTTTAATCCAATAAGATTTTGATGTCAAGAAAACATGACATCTGCCAGGTTCTGAGCATAAGTTCAGGAAAACTGCACTCACAATATTTATTTTCTGACTATAATCAGTTTGTTTGGTTTGAAAAAATCTGGATTCAAACCTGACCACTAAAAGGGAACTCCCATGAGTCCTGCGGTTTCATCCAATCCGAGCATGATGTTCATATTCTGAATGGCCTGGCCTGCCGCGCCTTTTACCAAATTGTCAATTGCCGAAATCAGGATCAGACGGTTATTCCGTTCATCTGTTCTGAAGCCGATGTCACAGTAATTGCTTCCCCGGACATGAAGGGTATCCGGCATTCTGCTTTCATGACACAGACGCACAAAAGAACGGCCGGCATAAAAAGAGATGATGCAATTCCGAATATCTTCTGAACTGACCCCCGGGGAAAGGCTTGAGTATGTTGTTGTCAACATCCCGCGGGACATGGGAACGAGGTGGGGGACAAATGTGATATTTACCGGTTTCCCGGCCTCCTGACTCAGCACTTCTTCCATTTCAGGGGTGTGACGGTGTTCGGCAACCTTGTACGCTTTGAAGGATTCATTGGCTTCGCAAAAATGCGTGGTCAGCGAAGGGGAACGGCCCGCACCGCTCACACCTGACTTTGAATCCGCAATAATGGTATGGATATCCAAAAAATTGCTTTTGAGTAATGGAATCAGCGGTAAAAGCAGGCTGGTGGGATAACATCCGGGATTACCGACTAAAACCGCATCCTTTATTTTTTCAGTATAGACTTCAGACAACCCGTAAACAGATTTTCCGATCATATTTTTTGCCGTGTGAGGCTGGTAAAATGCCTCATATCTTGACACATCACTGAACCTGAAATCGGCTGAAAGATCCACCACTCTTTTGCCCTGCTTCACCAGTTCAGGCACAATTTCCATGGGAAGCTTATGGGGAAGCGCTGTGAATATCATATCCGCCCTGTCACATAAGCTGTCTGTATTATATTCTTCACAAATAAGATCAACAACGCCTGCCATTGCCGGGTAAATCCTGTGGAAAGGAATGCCTGCATACTGGCGGGAAGTCAGGATTGTCAGTTCCACATCAGGATGACCGGAAAGTATCCGGACAAGCTCGGCTCCTGCATATCCGGTCGCGCCAACTATGCCAACTCTGGTCATATTTCCTCCTCCTCAAATATTTGAAAAAGCATTGTGTATCAGAAATCATAAGCATTTTCAAGTGAAACATTGCTGGTTCTAACGGATTTTGTGGTCTGAATCTGTTTTTAACCACAGAGAACCGCGGAGATTCGGGGGGTCTGTATCCGTTACAGTTTTTTAACTGTCTGAAATCATACAGAATCACAAAATACGTCAGAACCAGAAACATTGAAGACCAAAAGTTGAAAATCTTATATTTGTGCCTTCAGCTTTCCGATCTCCTCCTGAAACTCAACTGCTGAAGCAAATCTCTCTTTCACATCTTTCCGGACAGATTTGTCCACGATATCGGCCAGGGGCTTGGGAACTGAGGGATTTTTATCCCTTACGGGAATCGGGGTGTCTTCCAGAACGATCAGAACCGGATCTTTCGCTTTTTGCCGGAAGGGAATATCTGCTGTCAGGAGTTCGTAAAGGATCAGCCCCGCGGAATAGGTATCCGCAGCCTCCTTCACGTTCCTGAAATCAAGGATCTGTTCCGGGGCCATGTAGATAATCGTACCGGAAACCTCGCCCTGTTCCGTGACAGTTGATCCGCCAGCGTCGGAATAACATTTTACCACACCGCAATCTCCCAGCTTGGCTGTCCCTGGGGAGTCTCTGCCCCCCCGGGTCAGAAGAATATTCGTCGGCTTTATGGAACGATGAATATGGCCGCTCTGATGAAAATATTCAAGCCCGCTGAGGACATCCGATATCACCTTGCAGGCGATCTGTGGCGGTACGGCGCCTTTGTAATTCTGAGTGATGAGCTGACGCACATCCCCGCCCTCCATAAGTTCCGAAACAATGTAATTTCCTCCTCTGTAAATCCCCCGACCCATCAGCCGGATAATATTCGGATGATCAATATCTTCCATAGCCCGCATCCCGCGTGAGAATTTGGACTTTGCTTTCTGACTCGAACCTTCTATGAATATCTTCTTTAATGCCACCAATCGGGCTGTCGGTTTATGGATCGCCGTATAAACCACACCTGCTCCGCCACCGCCAATCTCGCCCAGCAGGCGATAATCGTCTGTCTCCTCCACTACCGGAGATGTTCTCCGCATGTCAGAACAGTCGTCGCACAAATACCCGGCGATGTCTTTCAGTTCATAAGCCCTGCCATCTGAATTGGCCTTGTCGGAAACATCTTCCATGCAGTCGGAGCATGCAGCAGGAAACTTCTGTTCAAATTTTTTCTTTTCCTGAGCCTGAACGCTCGTGCCTTCATCTTCCTCCCACCACAGATTTTCCTCTTCTTCCTCGACCTCCGCATTCAGATTCACTCTGATTTCTGTCATGCCTGCTTTTATAAGATTTCCGTCTTTCAGCTCCGATCTGTTGACCTTCATTCCGTTGACGATGGTACCGTTGCTGCTTCCAAAATCCCTGATATAGCATTTTGGGGGGGCCACTTCGAGCATGAAATGCTTGCGTGATACATACCTGTCTTCTTTGCTCAGTCTGAAGTGAGCCTCTATGCCGCGTCCCACCAAAAACGTATCCGGCTCGGTAAACTCATAAGTTTTTCCCTTTTCCGGTCCCTGTTCGATTTTCAAAATAACATTCACGTTTATCCCCTTTACCCGACAGTGAAAAGCTAAGTATCCGGCCAAAAGTTTTGCGGATTTTCTGTTATAGGCAAATATCAGAAAATTTATGGTCAGTAAAAAGTTTGAAGTTACTCACTGATTCGGAAATGCCGCATCAGTAATTTCAGCAGATTATAAGAACTTATGACTGTCGAGTCCTCTATTCAAACAAGCAATTAAATTGTTGTCCGAATTCTGACTTTTATGATTAATACCAAATTCAGCAGATTGCAAAGCCTGAAAAAAGCCCGGGCACCTCCCGGTTCAGATGGATGCATCCAAATCGGATTTAACGGGTCAGAGCAGCCAGAAAATTGTTGACCTGCTGAATTATAAGAGCTTATCCGTCATGTCATTCCTGCGGAAGCAGGAATCCACCGTATTGTCAGCGGGCCGGATTCCCGCCTCTGCGGGAAATATCAAATATCTAACATAAATTTTTTAATTTGTCACTTTCTTATTTTTTGTTATAGGAATAAAAAATCGGGTTTCTTTATTGCTCATTTTCAAAAGTTACGGGTGGAAGAAACCCGGTTTTTTTTCCCGATGAGGCGGTTTCCCACTGCCGGGAAAAGCCGGGTTTTGTAACCCTGCCGATTTATATCAGCGCAGGGATGCCCAGATTATACACGACTGCGAATCAATTTTAACACAGCAATTTCGGGGGCACAGTTCAATCGGACTGGGCAGACTGACCATCCGATTCCTTTGGATATAAAGACAGGATTCTTTTTTTCTGATTTTTTGAGTCCGAAAGAATATTCCTTGTTTTTAACTGGCAAAATCGGACTTCCGTAAAACGGAATATTCACTTGTCCGCCATGGGTATGTCCGCAAATAAAAAGATCTGCCTTACTTTCAAAATCAGTATCGGCAGTATCGGGATTGTGAGCAAGCACTATTCTGCATTCATCATCAGGAATACCCTGCATAAGCAGGTCAATATCTGCATGATCTTCCCACAAGTCTCCCGCGCCGACAAACCATAGCCTCTCCCCGTTACGCTCAAGGCATTTTTTCCTGAACCTCAGATTTTGTCCTGTTTTGTCAAGCCAATAGACAGATCTTTCCGTATCTGCCCAGTGGTCATGATTTCCAAGAACTGAACAGACACCGGCAGGTGCTTTCAGTTTTTCAAGTTCAGGCCAAATTTTATCAATTTGGACAGCAGAATTTCTTTCATGAATATAATCACCAGTACATACGACAATATCCTTCGGAATAAGATTTGCTCTTTCAATGACCTTGCTGAGAAAGGATAAATGTACAAGAAAACCATAGTGAAGATCGGTCAGTTGAACAATAGTAAAATTTTCATAAGATTCGGGAAGTCTGGGGATCGGAATTATATATTCATTGATTTTTACGATGTTCCGCTCTATAAAAATGGGATAGGAAGCGGTTAAAGCGGCCATTCCCGCGGCTGTTGCAAGTTTTAAAATATATCTTCGATTCATTTTTAACACCCGATGATCAAAATTATGTGTAGTATCAATAAAGAACGGAACGAATTTTGTATGCTTTCCGATCAATAAAGAACAGAATATTTTTTGGAATATGAAATTTCATGTCAATAATTTGACGACTCCCAAAA
>JAOZLU010000887.1 GCA_029934695.1 Desulfobacterales bacterium
GACAAACCCCGTTTTTTGCCCTTGAACAGCCATTTTTGGCACCGAAAAGGGCTGTTTGAACAATCCGGAGCAGCCCCTGTTTCATGTCCGAAAAGGTGCGTTTGAGTCTGACGGCCATTGATTCCGACTTATGGAATTTAAAGATTCAGATGTCAAAAATCCTCTCTATTTTCTCCATCTCTTTTTTGAAAAATAATAACAGACTGTCTTCCGCAAAATCGTCGTAAAGAAGCCATCTCAGCCATTCATCAAAAATCATCACAGCATCTTCGCCAAGACGATAATTGGTAAGCTCAATTGTATCATGATGCTTTCCCACAGGTTGAATATGATCCAATCTCAGAATTGATTCAGTTGCGCCGCTGACAGGTAATTTGTCCCATATAAACTGAGGATATAAACAACGTCTCACACGCATTATGAATTCGGGATTAAAGCCGGCTCTTGTCCCGCCTTCATCATTGGACCAGATCCGGAATGTCTCCGTGAATCTCCTGCCTCAGCCTGTTTATCAGTTTTCGGGCAGCGGTGAACTGTTCTTTGTCTGCAAGCACGAAAATTTCATTCAGCTTTTCCTCCACTTCATGATTTCGGTTCAGCGGCTTGTGAAAGCCGGGAGGCCGCATCAGTTCCTCAAGAATTCCGTCGCTGGTCAGCCCCCTGGCCTGGGACGGCCTGGAACAGACGATCTGATTCTGATCATCCTGATACAATAAAAAAATATGTCGGGCATCTGTCTCACCCAGGATCTGCGGTGAATGCGTCGTGATGACAAACTGGCAGTTCGGGAACGTGGCAAGCAGACCGGGGACGATCATACGCTGCCATGACGGGTGGAGATGCAGATCAATCTCATCAATAAGTATCACCGCTTTTCCCTGTAACGGATCATCCGAAGAAGGATTGGCAACGGCCAGACGCCGGGCAATGTCGCCAACCAGGGCGATCAGGCATTTTTCCCCGTCCGACAACTGCCCGATGCTGAATTCGCTGCCGTTTTTCTTAACAACCATTCGTAATTTCGGCTTACGCCGAACCTGCAGATCCGAGAATTCCGGCATAAAAGCCTTCAGGGCGTTCCGGACCGCCCCGAGCTGGCGGTCAGGGAATTCAAAGTCATCCGGCCTGAAGGTGTCATGCAGATATCTCCTGTTCTCATTTTCAATGTCCTCCCGGTTGCGGAACCACTCAAAAAAAAGTCTGAAATCCGCTTCCTCACGCTCCCCGCTGAGAGAATCCCCGAGAGCGGTGAGCGGATCGGACAGATGGCTTTCATTAACCTCCAGAGGAACTTTCACTGCGGAGCGGTTGGTGCTGTACAGTGTTGCCAGAGGTATGTCCGTCACGATATCCTCATCAAGCTCGTCACGGACCGAGGCCGCAAGTCCTTCTATTTCTGACTCACTGGTCAGTGTGGGCTTCCTGCCTCTGAGTATGCTCTTTCCCACAGTCCAGCTGCAGTTTTTATTTTTAATCTCAGCATGAATCGTACTCCTGGTGTTTTTTTTGCCCAGCCGGATGTCATCCTCTGTAAACTGTCGCCCTCTGTTTTTATCGGAAACAATCCTCTGGGTAAGTCGGGAAATCAGGATTGCCAGACAATGTATAATGCTTGATTTTCCGGCACCGTTCACACCGGTGAACACATTCAGCTTGGGATCAAAATCAATTTTCATTTCGCTGATCCCACGAAAGTTCTCAATTTCCAGGCGATTTATCCTCACTGAATCGTCTCCTTTTTTGGGTGGACCAGACCAAGCTCCCGACTTTTAAAATCCTCCTGGCCGGCCGTTGCCAGTATAAATTGTAAAAGCTGATCAATTTTTATAATATCTGATGTATCCATTTTTTACAAAAATTATTAAATATATTTAAAGTGTTATCAACATCTGCACCTTGACTGATTATATATCTTTCAATCAGAATGTCAATAAATATGTTGAGGCAGCCAACCTGAGCACTGCCTTATGTTTGACTGGCAAGAGATTTGACCATGCATATACCAGATCAGGGGCATTGAGGGTCAGACCAGACTATCCGATTGAAATCATAGAGATAAAGTTCAGACAAACCCCGTTTAGTCGTATGCTCAATAAGATATATTTTCTCATCTTAGTCCCCATATCTGCTGTAACAGAGAATGCAAAAATGGATTTACCCGGATCATGATTACTGCAATGGAATTTTTGCTTTTTTCTTAACCACAGACGGAATTATTGAATATATT
>JAOZLU010000273.1 GCA_029934695.1 Desulfobacterales bacterium
AACATCAAACATCAAACTATTCACCTTCAAACTCAGTCAGTGCAAATATTTTATAATCTTTTATCATCTCCCTGCCTTTCAGATCAGGGAGTTCAATGACAAACGCACATTCAACAATTTCACCGCCAAGTTTTTCCACCAGTTTTACTGCTGCGGACACCGTGCCGCCGGTTGCAATCAGATCATCTACGACAAGCACCTTATCACCTTTTTTTATGGTGTCGTCACGCATTTCCACAACATCTTTTCCATACTCAAGATCGTACTCCTGGCTGATTGTTTCAGGGGGCAGTTTCCCCTTTTTTCTTACAGGAACAAATCCTATTTTGAGTTTATAGGCCAGCACAGCACCAAAAAGGAACCCTCTTGCATCAATTCCGACAATCTTATTGATTTTCATGTCCTTGTAACGCTCAAAAAGCAGATCACATGCTTCCCTGAATGCATCAGGCTCCTGAAGAAGTGATGTGATATCCCTGAACATCACACCTTCAATCGGCCAGTTCGGAACAGTTCTTATTTTTTCTTTTATATCCATGATATCCCATAATTTTCAATTTTAAATGAAAGTGGAAAGTTCAGCTTTTCACAACTTTCAACTTATATCAGCTATCCTTAAACTAAAATTGCCTGCTGATCAATGATAAATTCAATTGACAAAAATATTCAGTCAGGGTAATCGGCATTGAATATTCAGTATATCTGAGAATTTTAGAATTTGAAATCAAAACCTTGATATATTTACAGACGTACTTTCAACTTTTTACTTTTTATATATTATGCCTGAACTTATCCCTGTTCTGACAAAAAATGAAATTGATGCAATGGTGACAGGCGTTGCACATAGGATATCATCTGACTATCAGAATCGTACACTTGTACTGATAGGAGCCTTAAAAGGTGCTTTTATATTCATGTCCGATCTTATTCGGCACATCACCATACCGATTCAGGTTGATTTTATAGGCGTTTCCAGCTATGGCTCCGGCACTTCCTCATCCGGGGATATCCGCCTGACAAAAAAACCGGGTATTGAGTTAAAAGATAAGGATGTGCTGATTGTGGAAGATATCGTTGATACAGGTCTGACTCTGAGCTATCTTGTTGATTACTTGGAGTCTTTCGGGCCAAAGAGCCTGAAAATATGCACTTTGCTTGACAAACAGGAACGTCGTATGACAGACGTAAAAATTGATTACGCCTGTCACTTGGTGGGAAAGGGGTTTCTTGTGGGCTACGGGCTTGATCATGCAGAGAACTACAGGCATCTGCCGGAAATTTACCACCTGAAACTGTAAATGTTTCTGATTCTAATGGATTTTGTGGTTGATTCTTGCAAACCGCAGATGAACGCTCCCGCACTCTGACCGGCGTACAGGCCGTATGTGTTCATCTGCGTCTGTCTGCGTTTATCTGCGGTTCATATCGGAAACCACAAAAAACATTAGAACCAGAAATGTTTGATGTCTGATACTTGGAATAACTACTACAGCAACTCGTAAATTCGTTCCCTCTTATCTGTTGAGGGGACGCATAAACTCCGATTTCAGCCTTAAATATTTCGCATTAAAATTCAATTCATTCAATTATATCAGTATGTAGTCTGTCTTGAGTTTGTGAGGAAAAATTCGGAAATTATGCCTGAGTTTTTGTAAAATGCCGGTTATCTATCATAATGTTCCTACTTATTCTTGTCAGAATAAAATAGTTCTGATTAAATAAAATCAATAAGTAGGATTACTTTTTTATGGTCGTACTATGTTATTTTTATGTAACTTGAAACAAAAAATTTGGCTTTCAATTTACACTTTTCCCCATAAACATGGAATTGAACGCTACAAAAAAAGTGACCCACTTCCTATGATGCTCTTTCAAATGTGTTCAATTTGAACAATGTGTCTATACAGAAAAAAATTTTGTGGAATCTGGTGTCCTGGTGATTTCGTGGCCGGAAAAGGCACAGAATTGCACCTTCCCCTGAATCCGTTATAATCAGACTATTTATTCGGAGTTCCCTGATCCGTCAATTCCCCGATTTTTGAAACAGCGTTCACCAACAGTTTGATAACATTGTCTGCATTTTTTTCAAAGACCGCCAGGATTTCCTGCCATGGGGGAACCTCCTCATCTTCTTTCCAACAGTCATAGTCGGTTGACATCGCAACAGCAGCGTAGGGGATCCCGGCTTCGTTTGCAAGGCTCGCTTCGGTGGCAATGGACATGTTGATGACATCGGCCCCCCACATCCTGAACATTCTTGATTCTGCCCTTGTGGAAAACCTCGGGCCTTCAATGGTCACGACTGTCCCACCATTGTGGGTTGTGAAACCAAGCTTGGCTGAGGCTTCATAAAGGGCGTTTCGCAGGACAGCGTCAAACGGATCAGCCATCACCTGATGCTCCATTCCGTGTTCAAAGGATTCATGGAACGTGTTCTTCCTGTATTTTGTGAAATCAATGAACTGGTCAATAATCACAAAATCACCCCTGTCTATTTCTTCCTTCAGACTGCCGCAGGCAGTTGTTGCAAGGATATGTGTCACACCCTGATCTTTTAACGCGTGTATGTTTGCCCTGTAATTGACCTGGGTCGGGCTGAGTTCGTGTTTTTTCCCATGCCGCGTAAGAAGTATTGTGTCAACACCGCTGATTTTGCCGGCAGTCAGGACTGAAGACGGGTTTCCATAAGGGGTTTCAACGCTTACTTCATTTGCTTCCTGAAGGATTTTCGGATCATCCAGACCGGAGCCGCCGATAATGCCTATTTTTACCATTAATTTTCCTCCTTAAATGAATCTGTCAGACTTTGACAGTCTGACAGGAACTGTCACATTTTAAATGATATATTCTTTGTTACAAGCTTGTTCCATACCAAAGTTTTTTATAAAATTCAAGGAAAGGATTAATGACAGGATTTCACTCCTGCCGCGGAACCTTTTGGATGGGTCAGACTCTGTTCCTGCACAGATTTCTGGCCTCCAGAGTTCGGGTTCTATCGAGGGGCAAAATCCGCTACCTCTGACCGCACAGATTGAAATTTTGCAGAAAGTTCAAAATATGACTTTTTGCTTGACGCAAAACCATTTATTTATTAGCATTGATTTTATTAGCATTGATTTTAATCAGAAGAAAGCCTTTATTTTTATTATGCAGGATGCATGTTCACAAACAGTACGAAAACATTCATGAATACGGGAACAGGGAAAGGAAATGAATACAGGGAAGGGAAATGAATACAGAAAATAAGAGCAGATGGATCGTCAGACCCATCGTGCCGGAGGATGTCTATACGGACAGAGAGGAGTTTCTTGAATATTTTTACAATGCAGCGCTTGCCGCGGCCGGCCGGAGAACCATGTCCACCGTGCTGCTGGGCCAGCGCCGCATGGGAAAGACCGAGATATTCAAGCGGGTGGTCAACCGGCTCTTTTTTGAACAGGATCCAAAGGACCCGGAAGCCGTGGTTCCGGTGTATTACAGTTTCCCGGATGCCCCGATGGATGAAAGAAAATTCGGAACAGACTATCTTGAGAACTTCCTGCGTCATTATCTGGCCTTTTACACCGGCAATCCTAAACTGGCCCGGCTGCGATGTTCCGGCCGGGAACTTGTCGCTGTTGCAGAAGATGCTGTTTCCGCCGTACCCTCGGCTGAGACGCTGGACAGGATGATCAAGACGCTCAGATCCCTGGAAAACGGGGACAGCGTTCTTCCCCACCCGGACGCGCTGGACGTCCCGCGCACGGTCTCGGATGTTGATGACACAACCATAGAGATGATACCGGACGAAATCCAGAACACCCGCCTGCCCCAGTATAAGTTTGACATTGCCGGATTCATGCAGAATGCAGTGGAATCCCCGACCTGTCCCCATATTGTCACCGGACCGGCCATGAGTATTCTGACAAAGGAGATCATCGGCAGGGGAACGCTGTTCGGAAGATTTGACAGTGAAGTGACAGAAGCCATGTCCGGCTACTGGGGAAAGGAGCTTACTCTGAAAGCGGCACAATACTACAAAGCGGAAGTGTCTGAAGAAATGGCTCCGGTTACAGCAGAGCATTGCGGAGGCAATCCGTTTTATATCACAGCGGTTATAAAGCAGGCAGCGAAATTGCGGAAACCCGTTTCTGACGAAAAAACGCTTAACGAAAATCTGGCAGAGGATCTTTCATCCGGTTTCATCTGGGGCGAACTGAATGATCAGGTGACCCGCTGGATTGAACGCATCAACGAACACAAGATCACCAAGTGGATTCTGTATCTTTCCGCACCGGAGGAAAACGAGGATAAAGATAAAAAGAGCCGTCTGAAACTGGAACGGATTCAAAGTGAGATAAAGAGGCGTGAGGGCACGGATGTCCCCCTTGAAACCATAAGGGATGTCCTGATCAGGCTGTCCCGGGGAGATCTACTGGAATATCCGGAGATGGGAAACTGGTTCCTAAGGGTGAAGGATCCCATCCTGCTTGAATTTCTCAAAGTGTGGGGAAGGATAGAGGTCGAAGGGCATGATCAGCGGCAGGTGCAGGACGAGCTGGCAGACGAATACCGGAATCTGAGGCTGAGAGTCAGCGAATACAAAGGATAACTGGCAGAGGTGCATATGAGCCAGGTTCTTCTGGACAGTCAGAACAGAACCCTGCCGGGCAGATTTTTCAACACCGGGGAGAATGTCCGGAAGCCGTGGAGATTCTCTTATGTGCGCCACCGGGTGAGAATCGGGTCGGGAAAGGGGAATGAGATTGATCTGCTGGGAGCCGCGGGGGCCGAGAAATGGGTGTGTCAGAGCAAATGGGTCACAGGTCGGCCCATAGGAAGGAGAATAATGGAGGAACTGGCTGCCCAGGCCGGGACGGTCAGGGAGGACATGAATCCGAAAACATTGCGGATGTGGATATTCGCCCATGACGGACTGACCGGCCCGGCCAGGAAATTTGCCGGGGAAAACGGCATTCACTGGACATCCCGCAAGGAATCTGATGAACTTCTGGATTATCTGGGGCTGAGGCCGTTGCCGGATTTGCAGCCGCAGCCATGCTGTGTGCTGTCAGAGGACAGCGGGTTATTCAGAAAAAAAACACCAGCTGAAAACCTGAGATCAGAGGCTGACCGCACAGGTTGAAATTTTGCAGAAAGTTCAAAAAATGACTTCCTGCCTGACGCAAAATCATTTATTTCTTAATTTTTATTGAAAAGAAAGCCTTATTTTTATTATCAGGGTGCAACAATGCAGATTAACTGGAAAAATGAGCTGAATCGCAAAGGCAGGCGGGTGGTGCTGTCCAATCAGCCTGTTGCCATGCACTGCCATCATTACAACATCAACCTGCAAAAAACGCTGGAAGACACCTTGGGGGAAGAAGGAGTCCGATTGTTGTACCAGGCAGCAGAGGAGGCAAGCTTTGACGGTTTCCAAACTTTGTTCAGCCAACATAAAAAATTGAAAACCACTGAGTCGAAACTGGAATTTGCCGCTGACATTTATCAGAATTGCGGACTGGGCATTATCCGATTCCAGGAAACAGACTCCCGAGGCGGACAAATCATCAGCCCGGCCGGTCATCATGTCACCGGATGGCTTGCCAAGCACGGAATGCGGAAAACTCCGGGATGCCATTTCTCCCGTGGATGGATTGCAGGCGTTCTGGAGGTGATTTACGATCACCCTCCCGGATACTACAGCGTGAAGGAACTGGCCTGCAAAATGATGCGGAATGAGACATGTGTTTTCCAAGTCACTGAAAAGTTGAAACGTAAACGTAAACTTAAAACCTGAAACCTGAAACCTGAAACCTGAAACCTGAAACCCTGACCAATATGCCAATAGACGGAACTAAAATTATTCATGCGGTGATGGAAGGAAGCCGAATCCGGGATGCAAAGGGGATTATTCCTCTTTTCGGCGTGTATCTTTCTATTTTTTTTGTGCCTTATTACAACAGGGTCTCTTTTGAATTTGAAAAGAAAATGGGTAAAGATCAGGATGTCGAGGCAGCATCTCTTCTCATTGAAGCCGCGCAGGAGTGCGGCTATGCAACATTTCACGGAATTCAAAATTCCTGGGAATGGCAGGAAATTGTGGAACCCATGATTGAGAAGAGAGAAGATCAGATTTTCGGGTTTACGGCCGTGGCCCTGGCCTTTGGCTGGGGAGATATGGAGGTGAGGGAACTGGTCCCCAATGAGAGGCTCCTGATACGGGTGACGGATTCTTATGAAGCAGCTCGCTACGCTGAGGACCACGGCCCTGCAACTTCCGGAAAATGCTATATGCTCCGGGGCGTCACAGCGGCCTTTATGGATCTGCTTTACGGAGGCATTTATCCTGAAGGGCTTTTTACATTTTCAGCCGAAGAATCCTGTTGTCGGGCTAAAGGAGACCAGTGTTGCGAGTTCCTTGCCCAAAAACGATAAAAACTGTCAGTAGTCCGTCCGTCACTACAACTGACCATAGACAACAGACCATGAGCAAAAAACAATCATGCAGGGAATTTTTATCCTGCCCCAAAGTCCTCTGCCCTGCATACAGCGAGCGGGACACAGAATGCTGGCTTATTCCCGAAACCCATTGCAGTGATTCCCGCGGAGAGGATTTTCCCCAAAAGCTGCCTGTATGCCTTAACTGTCCGTATTTTAAGGAGACAGGCGAAGATCATCCGGATGGATGGAATCAGTTCCTGGCAGAGCAGCTTCAGAGACACAATGCCGAAGCCCTGAATCAGTTGTATCAGAAAGAGGAGAGCTTTGTTGAGATTCTGAACCGCATTCCTGACGGGCTTTTCACCACTGATAAGGAATTGCGGATCACCTTCTTCAATCCGGCTGCAGAGAAAATCACAGGGTTTTCAGCTTATGACGCGGTGGGGATGTACTGCAAGGATGTCTTCAAGAACGCTATATGTGAGACGGACTGCGCTCTCAGACGGGCGGTGGCTGAGGGGAGCGATATCCATAACCGGGAATATGTGATAACAAACATCAAAGGTAAAAAGATTCCCATTATATGCTCGACTTCGGCATTTCAGGATAGTTCAGGACGCGTCACCGGCGGCCTTGAAATATTTAAAAATATTACTGAACTGAAAAGACTTCAGGAAGAAATCGTCACGCGGGAGAGAAAATACAGCCGTATTTTTGAAGGCAGCCACGATATGATCTATATCACAAACCAGAACGGCAGCATTTTGGATGTGAACCAGGCCGGGGTTGAGATGCTGGGATACCCGAACAAGGAGGAGTTTCTGAATATCGGGTCAGCAAAGGAATTTTACCTGAATCCCGAAGATCGTCTTAAATTCCTGAGGCTTATCAATCAGAAAGGATACGCCAAGGACTTTGAAGCTGATTTCAAGGACCGCAACGGGACCCCCATCCATGTGCTGATATCCGGACGGCGATATGAAAACATCGAAACCGGGGATATTGAATATGAAGGGATCATCAAGGATATTACGCGGCGGAAGAATACAGAGGAAATCCTTAAACAGCGGAACTGGGAGCTTTCCATTCTGAACAGTGTCGCGGTGGCCCTGAATCTCACCATGGATATGGACCATATTTTGAAAGTGACCTTGAATAATGTCCTCAAAGTGCTGCGACTGAAACGCGGCGGAATATTTCTGATTGACCGGGAAGAGAAAATAGCCGTCCTTCAGGTAAGGTGCGGCCTTTCGCAGGAAGATTTTTCAAACCCCAATGAAATTATTTTCAAAGATACCCTGCTGATGAAGTATCTCCTATTGGAAGATGCGGTACTCGCACCCAAACCCACATTTCCGCCGTTCCAGGTGAGTTATCGGACAGAACACGGCCGAACTGCTCCCTGGATGTCCTGTTTTCTCATTTCTTTTAAAGGAAAAGGCGTGGGGTTTTTCGGGCTTGACATTCCTTCTTTCCAGGAACTGAGTCAGCACGAGTTTCACCTGTTAGGATCTCTGGGCAATTTTTTGGGCGGGGCCATTGCCAATGCCCGTCTGCTCAAGACAATTGCCCGGCATCGGCAGGAACTGAGGCGGCTCACGGAGAAACTTTTTCAGAGTCAGGAAGAGGAACGCCGCCATATTGCCCGGGAGCTTCACGATGAGGCAGGTCAGTCGCTGACAGCGATAAAGCTGGGGCTGGACAGATTGGAAGACAAACTGGGAAAGAAGGCAGAAACAGATGGTTTGCCGTATCCGTCCCCGGGCATCCCTGAAAGAAAAGAACTCAGGGAAGATATCCGGGATATCAGGAACATGATTGGCCGGACATCCTCTGAGATCAGGCGTCTTTCATATCGTCTCCACCCCACACTGCTGAGTGACCTGGGACTGGAACCCGCACTGAACCTCTATTTTAAGGAAATATCCCACCATTCAGGACTGGAGATTGACTTTCACATCGTGGGATTTGATCACAGGCTGACGCCGGAAATGGAAACGGTTTTCTATCGCTTCAGCCAGGAATCACTCACAAACACGCTGAATCATTCCGGTGCGGAGAATTTTCGTCTGAGCCTGATTAAGAGCTATCCCAAGATCATTTTCCTGGCAGAGGATGACGGAGTGGGATTTGACGGTAAGGTCAGCAGAAAAGACAAACAGAGCCTGGGACTGCTCGGAATGCGGGAAAGGGTATCTCTTCTTGGCGGAACCTTTCAGCTCCGCAGTAAATTGGGAGAAGGAACCCGGATTCGGATAGAGATACCTTTGGATGAAGAAGAAAGCGGGAAGTAAGGAACTCGGAAAAAACGCATTATCCCGCCTGTGCGGGATGCAAAAAACCG
>JAOZLU010000015.1:0-6764 GCA_029934695.1 Desulfobacterales bacterium
CGTGTTGTGCAAAAAACCGCTTCGCTCAATTTTTGCACTCCGGACAATCTTTTTGCGTGTTGTGCAAAAAACCGCTTCGCTCAATTTTTGCACTCCGGATAATCTTTTTGCGTGTTGTGCAAAAAACCGCTTCGCTCAATTTTTGCACTCCGGACAATCTTTTTGTTGGAAGCTATATTAAAAACCTGTATCTATAAAATGCTCGTCCGGGATTGACAAATCCCGGACATTCCCGGAGGATTTGGCAATCCCCCGGAAGCATTGTTCGAGGAGCATGGTCCGGGGCCACTCCGCTCGTCGTATCTATAAAATGCTCGTCCGGGATTGACAAATCCCGGACATTCCCGGCGGATTTGGCAATCCCCCGGAAGTGCGGGAGCTGGTTCATAATTACAGAAGCGACTGTTTAATGGCCGCCGCATTCGTGACTGTCACCGCCTGAACATGCATTGTCGCCGAGAACCATGACATTGCTCAGATAATTCCTGACAAGTGCTTCAGGTTCTTCAACAGGCGCGCCTGTGATCACTTTTATTCCTGCCTGGTCAAAAAGTTCAATCGCCCTGTGCCCCATCCCGCCTGCAATAATAACATTTGCACCTATTTCGTTGAGCCATTTCGGGAGTACCCCAGGCTCATGGGGGGGAGGAATGAGAATTTCTTTGTTTTTTATCTCATTTTCCTCAACATTGATAAGGGCAAATTCTTGGCAATGACCAAAATGGGCTGTCAGTTTTCCGTCAGCCAAAGGTATGGCAAATTTCATGTTATTATTCCTCCTGTTATTCAGTGATTGATCAATCTTATTCAGTGATTGATCAATCTTATTTTCAGATATTTTTTCTGCGATTTCGACAAAAGCCTTTGTTACTGCTGATTCGGCATAGTTTTCCTGAAGAGAAACCCCTGCATCTCCGCATGACACCACATTTGGGTCAAACGGAATTTTACCCAGAAAGGGTATGTTGGCTGTCAAGGCTGTTTTTTCTCCGCCGCCTGATCCGAACAGATCAAGCTTTTCGCCACAGTGAGGACAGACAAACCCGCTCATGTTTTCAACCATTCCCAAGATTTCCATTTTTACAGTTTTGCAGAAATTTATTGATTTTCTGACATCTGCAAGGGCCACCTCCTGGGGGGTGGTTACGATAATGGTCCTGGCATCGGAAATTGTCTGCGCTATTGTCAGAGGCTCGTCACCTGTACCCGGGGGAGAATCAATAATCAGATAGTCGAGTTCGCCCCATTCAACTTCTCCGATGAACTGCTTTATGGCTGAATGCTTCATCGGGCCGCGCCAGATAATTGCGTCATCCCTGTCCGGAATAAGCGATTCTGTTGAAATGACGTTCAGATTTTCCGAGTAACGCATCGGAATCAGCTTATGACTGATCTTATCCACATCCGGCGCCCCTGAAAGCCCGAGCATCCTCGGCACATCAGGGCCGTGGATGTCAACATCCATAAGCCCTACTTTAAATCCCCTGCCGGCAAGAGCGATGGAAAGATTGACAGACACACTCGTTTTTCCGACCCCGCCCTTGCCGCTCATCACAAGCAGCTTGTTTCTGATTTTTCCAAGAGACGCGTTAACAGAAGCATCCTCCTGAATTTCTGCATTGTTTTTG
This sequence comes from Desulfobacterales bacterium, assembly GCA_029934695.1. Taxonomy (GTDB): domain Bacteria; phylum Desulfobacterota; class Desulfobacteria; order Desulfobacterales; family 4be13; genus JAOZLU01. The sequence continues at coordinate 1,629 of JAOZLU010000015.1, forward strand.
TTTGTTGAACTGCAAGTTCCTTCTCCGCAGCTTTGCATAAAATATATCTCCTTATTTTTTTATGAAGTTCTCTCTTTGAGAAGACCTCCCCACTCTGCCGGACGGGGTTTGCAACCCCGTCCGGCAGCGAAAAGACCTCGGAGGTCTTGCAGAAGAGGGACTTACACCCAGTGCCCTTCCACATTGGCCCCCTGAGCGGATTTTAATTCGCCGTTTTTATATTGCTGAACAACGTCCTCCACCCGTCCTTTTGCACCGGTTATCACCTTTATTCCGGCCCGCTCTAAAACCGTGAAGGCTTTGGGGCCGCAATTGCCCGTAATCAGCACCTCGGCCTTGTTGTCCACGACTGTTTTACCTGCCTGTATGCCTGCACCCTGGGGAAGGTTAAGATTCTGTTTGTTATCCACAATCTCATATTCCATGGTTTCAGGATCAATTATGGCGAAAAATGGAGCTCTTCCAAAGCGCGGGTCCATGTCCGAGGACAGGTCTTTTCCTGTTGATGTTATTGCTATTTTCATAATCAGAAATCAGTTTACTTTTGGTTTTATGGTTTTAGTGAAAAAGCGGATCGCCGCCAAACACAGTCCGGCTTGAACCGAAGCAGAGTTCCGAGGTTTTACAACCTCGGAAGCCTTTAAATGCCGCGGCAGTCCGTACTCAGGCTTTCGGATCTGCCAATGTATCAATCTGTTTCCTGATTTTGTCCATCTGGCTCTGCAAAACCTCAGACTGTTTCTCCAGGAAACGCTTCTCCTCTTCCTGAGTCGGAGCGGTAAACGAAACGCTCCGGGCATAAGGCATCCGCCCGAAAACATTGCCGTCACGGGCCATAAAATTCCTGCCGCGTCCCCGACCGCCATGGGAGCCTCTGCAACGCCCCATACTTCTCCCGAAACTGCGCCCTGAATATTCCGGCATATCGTGTCCGCCGCAATATCCGGCTTGTTTTCCTGTCATCGGACCTGTTCCTGTCGGTCCGGTTCCATCTCCTTGTGGCATAATTTTTTCCTCCCCTGTCCGAATATCGTTTTTAAGGAACTCGGAAAAAACGCATTATCCCGCCTGTGCGGGATGCAAAAAACCGCTTCGCTTAATTTTTGCACTCCTTGCGAACTTTCATGGGGTAATGCGTTTTTTCCGGGTCCCTAAGAAGAAAATTTTCGGTTACAAAAATGCAAGGTGGGTTCCGCTTCGCTTCACCCACCCTACAGCTACTTCTTTCGGCCCTGACCAGTTCCCGCACCCTGACCTTGCTTTCGGCCCTGACCGGTTCCCGCACCCTGACCACCCTGTCCGCAACCCTGCTTTCCCTGACCTCCGCAGGGACCTGCCCCTTTGCCCGGGCCTTTGCCCTTGGGCCCTGTTCCGTCACATCCTGGCATATTTTCCTCCTCTCGATCCTGGGATCGTTCTATGATTCCGAATCGTTTTACAGTTCTCGGCGATTGTAATGATGTCCGTCGAAATAACCTGTGCTGTCCGCAACACCCGGGCATTGACATCGCCGGGTTCGGCAGATTGCCCGCAAGATAAGCGGCAATGACCTCATCCACTTCACCGGCGATAAAGGGGATCATTCTGATCCCGTAAGCGGCAAGCATATTGGCCAATGGCCGGGAGACAGCACCGCAAATCAGCGTTTGTATCTTCAGTTCCGCCAGCATGGAGGCTCTGTGAACCGGATCATCATTCGCTATTGTTTTTTTACGCTTTCCGGCAACAGATTCATTTTTAATGGTTAAGATGAGAATTTGCCGGGACACATCGAAAACCGGCGAAATTCTTTCTTTCCAAACTGCAAGGGCTATTCTCATCAAATATTACCTCCGCTTGATACACTTATATATGCACAGACTGTGCCAGTATAAGCGCAACTGACAATATTTGTGACAAATATCTTTAAAATCAGCAGATTATGATGATATTGAAAAATAAGGGGATCACTGCAGAAGGTGCATGAATGCTACTCTGCAAGCGGATTGAGTTGCAATAATGCAACTATTTGTTCCATTGCTGAGAACGCCCGTCTTTCTCTGGGAGAGGGATGCCCAGGGACTTCATTTTCCGGAAAAGGGTGCTTTTATGTATGCCCAGTTCCCGGGCTGTTGCGATACGGTTGTTATGGTTGCGTTTAAGCGACTCAAGGATGGTCTGCACTTCCAGCGACCTGACAGCGTCCTTTATATTGTCAGAGTTTGCAGGCGGAGGGTTCGGCCCAGACTCAGTGAAATCTCCGGGAAGATGACCCAGCTCAATCCGGCCTTCTGAACAGAGGACAAAGGCGTATTCGATAATGTTTTCCAGTTCCCGGATGTTGCCCGGAAAGTCGTGAACCATCAGCCGCGCCAAAACTTCCGCGCTGACTCCGGAAATGAATTTATCCTGCAGGCGATTGAAGCGCGCCACGAAATGCTCTGTCAGCAGCGGGATATCCTCCTTGCGTTTTCTGAGCGGCGGCAGATCAATCCTGACGACGTTGATCCGGTAAAACAGATCCTTCCGGAAGTTGCCGTTTTCAACTTGTGTTGCGAGATATCTGTTTGTGGCTGTGACAATCCGGACATCCGCACTGACAGATTTTGTTCCGCCGAGCGGTTCAAAGGTTTTTTCCTGCAAAACCCGGAGAAGGCGGACCTGCAAGGCAGTGCTCATTTCTCCGATTTCGTCAAGAAACAGTGTGCCGCGTTCGGCCAGGTCAAATCGCCCGGGCTTATCCTTATTGGCTCCGGTGAAAGCACCGGCCTTGTAGCCGAACAATTCCGACTCCAGCAGAGTGTCTGGCAACGCGCCGCAGTTGACAGCGACAAAAGGCTTGTTCTTCCTGGGACTCAGACTGTGAATTGCCCTTGCCAGGAGTTCCTTGCCTGTTCCTGTCTCACCCTGGATAAGCACGGTGCTGTCGCTGGCGGCAACTTGGGGAAGAACATCAAATATCCTGCGCATGGAAGCACTCCGGCTGATCAGGTCACCTATCTGGAAACGGCATTCAAGTTCCTTGCGTAATTCTTCAACCAGACTCAGATCACGAAAGGTTTCCACGCCGCCGACAATATTGCCTTTCTCATCCCGCAGAAGTGCAGTGGAAACGCTGATGGGAATGCGCCGGCCTTCAGCATCAATAATAAAAGCGGACTTGTTTATGATGGGAGAACCGGTTTCCGTGGTGCGACGCAGCGCACAGTCTGTCTCGCACATACTGGCTCGAAATACCTCCGAACAATGCCTGCCCACAGCCTCTTCGCGGGGAATGCCGGTAATTTCCTCTGCTGCACGGTTAAAAGACATGATTCGCCAGTCGCTGTCAACGGTGAACACACCGTCGGAGATGCTTTCAAGAATGATTGCCGTGGAGTTGGAAGACATAAGCCAGTTAATGTTTTTCCCTGCATTCTTTTGTTTTGCCATAAATATTCACTTCAAAGTGAAAAGTGAAAAGCCGAAAGCTGAAACCCAGAGGACTTTGTACTTTATACTTTTCACTTTTGCCATTTAAACCTTTTCAAGTCATACAATCTGTATCTATAGGAAAAACAACGGCCAAGTCAAGTCGAAAATTAAAACAGATGATAATAAGCAGGGAGGGGTTGCAGACCCGTCCGGCAAAATATAATCTGGCAAAACCCGTCAGTGGCTGAGGAAATGGTGCCGGCACCCGGGGAATTTGTTGTCTGTGGCGGGCAATGGACAAAAACAACTTTCCTGCTGTTCCTGTTTGACCTGAATAAAAATATGTGGTAATTGTCTTTCAAAAGAGGAGATTGCCGCGGTCACAGTTTGCGGCACCGCCTAAAGGCGGAACTACAAACTTTTCAATTCATCTGGTAATAACTGAAGAAAAGGAAACAAATATGGACTTTTTGGAAAAGACTGTTCAGAGCATACAATTGCCGAATACAGAAATGTACGAGGCTGCCAAAGAAAGATTACGGAATCAGGCACGTCCAGCGGGAAGTCTGGGGATGCTGGAAGATGTCGGTGCAAGGCTTGCCGGTATTTTCAACACGCTTGATGTGAAGCTGACCAACAAGCTTGTTGTCACCTGCGCCGGGGACCACGGCATCTGCGAGGAAGGCGTCAGCCTGTTTCCCTCTGAGGTGACACAGCAGATGGTCTTAAATTTTGTAGGCGGCGGCGCATCCATCAACGTGCTTGCCCGTCATGCGGGTGCCCGGGTCATGGTTGCGGATATGGGAGTGGCCTGGGATTTTGATCCTGAACTTCCCATTTTCCATAAAAAAGTGCGCAAAGGGACGTCCAATTTTGCAAAAGGGCCGGCCATGACAAGGGATGAGGCCAGAAAAAGCATCGAAGCCGGCATTGAAATTGTCAAAGAGACTTTGAAGGATGAACCGATTCACCTGCTTGGCACAGGCGACATGGGTATTGGGAACACAACCCCGTCCACCGCCATTATTGCTGTTTATTCCGGTCTGCCGCTTTCACAGATTACCGGAAGAGGAACAGGATTGGATGATGACGGAGTGAAACAAAAGATCGCAGCAATTGAAAAGGGACTGGCCCTGAACCAGCCGAACCCGGCTGATCCCATTGATGTGCTGTCCAAAGTGGGCGGATTTGAAATCGGCGGTCTTGCAGGACTTGTTATCGGAGCCGCGGCTCATGGCATCCCTGTTGTGTGCGACGGGTTTATATCAACGGCCGGTGCTCTGATCGCTTGTGAACTGGCACCTTCAGCCCGGGCCTACCTCTTTTCAAGCCACAATTCTGTGGAGGCAGGCCATAAATTCATGCTGAAGCATCTGGAACTGGAGCCGCTTCTGGATCTGAGATTAAGGCTGGGAGAGGGAACCGGAGCGGCCCTTGCAATGGAACTTATTGATGCCGCAACCCGGGTTCTGATTGAAATAAAGACCTTTGAAGAAGTTGCCATCAGAGATGCCCAGTAACTCGGCAGTGAAAAGTTGAAGTTCAGTATGTTAAATGAAACCCATCATTTTTTGGGGATGTGGTGGGTTTCGCTTCGCTCCACCCACCCTACAACTGTATGCAAACAGGATTTACATAAAAATGGCTTTCATATTTTTGGGGGTTTGGTGGGTTTCGCTTCGCTCCACCCACCCTACAATTGTATGCAAACAGGATTTACATAAAAATGGCTTTTATATTTTT
>JAOZLU010000015.1:6864-24272 GCA_029934695.1 Desulfobacterales bacterium
TGGTGGGTTTCGCTTCGCTCCACCCACCCTACAACTGTATGCAAACAGGATTTACATAAAAATGGCTTTCATAGAAAAATTTTCAGGCAGACGTGTGGAGATACCGGAGGATCGGAACTATCATGCGAAACAGGGACTCTGGGCAAAATCAGGAGATGAGGAGATCATCTTAGGACTGACGGAGCCGGCCATCATTCTGGCTGGCGGCGTCAATGATCTGGACTGGCTGGTACGGGAAGGAGAAACCGTTCATAAAGGGCAGGACACAGTGTTTGTCCTCACGGGAAAAATCCTGTATATCAGCACTCCCGTCAGCGGGACAGTCTCTTTCAACCATGATGCAAAACAAAATCCACCGGTCATATCAGATGATCCTTACGGAAAAGGATGGCTGTTCAGGATAAGGCCGGATGCTGACGCGGAACATGCATTGCAATTACTGGCTGATCCCGCAGAATATCTGGAAAGCCTTAAAGGGACAGAAGGATTTAAGAACCCTGAAGGATTGAAAGGCGGAGTATCGGGAATGTGCAAGGCCGTCTATTCAGGCATCCGGGGGCAGACATTGCCCCCATATGCATCAAGCTGAGCAGGCACGACTTTTGCATAAAATATCAACTGACAGTCGTGAATTACACCCTGACTTATGCAAGAGTTTTTGCCGGAGGATAAACCGGGTTTCTTTCCCCAATAAACAGTAAGGAGGCATTATTCATGAAAAAAATATTCAGATATTACGGAATTACAGGGCTCATCATCCTGATGTGTGCCACAACTGCGGTCGCCGCTCTTGAAGTTCAGATTATCGGGGACAAGCTTTCACTTCATGCGGACCGGGTTCCCCTGAAAGACATTCTGCAACGTATGTCCGATATGGGTATTACCATCCGCATTGATCCGCAAATGAACCCTGAGATTTCAGCATCTTTTGAAGCCCGGGATATCCGAAAAGGTCTGGCTTCGATCCTCAGGCCCTTTGACCATGTTCTGATCTGGGACACTGTTGAAATCCCCCCTGACCGTATTTTCAGGCTGGCAGAAATTCAAATCTTCAGGTCCGGCAAAGAAGAACTGATGAAGCCGCTTGGCAAAAAGTCTGCGCTCTCCATTGGGAGAAATCCCAAAGACGGCTCGCTGTTTGTCAGAAATGAGATACTTCTGAAACTCGGGCCGGGAATGCGCTTTCCTGAATTCAAAAAACTTCTGAAAAGAATCAGGGGGACAGTGGTGGACAGAAACGCGGCTGTGGGGATTTATAAGGTTCGCCTCCCTGAAAACGCCGATATCCCCGCGATTGCTGACCTGCTCACAAAACAGCCCGGGATCGCAAAAGCGGAACCGAACTATGCCTACCCCATTTCTGTTCCATACAGAAGTCTTGATCCGTACATCTCTGATGATACTGCTGTCCGTTTGCCGGCCGGCAAGATACCCATAGCCGTACTTGACACCGGCCTGATGCCTGATTCGGACTTGGGAGAATGGGTACTGGCCTCACTGGATGCCATGAATCCGGATGACCCCATTTCAGATGATCTGGGGCACGGCACCCAGATGGCCCTCATCGCTGCCGGTCTGGTCAGACCTTATGGCATCTCCTCTTCCCCCTCTGCGGAAGGGGAGACCCATAATCCTGTTATTCCTATCAGAGCTTTTGATGACAATGGTTTCACATCCAATTTCGGCATTATGCGAAGCGTTGATTTTGCTTTAAAAAATGGGGCCCGTGTAATGAGCCTTAGCTGGAGTTCGGAAACCAGAAGCGATTTTATGGAAGACGCTCTTGGTTATGCAGACTCAAAAGGCCTTTTTGTTGTTGCAGCCGCGGGAAATGAGCCGACAGGAAAGCCAGTCTGGCCGGCAGCCTACAAATCCGTTATCGGCATCGGCGCATTGGCTCCGGACGGTAAGCCTTGGGAAAAATCCAATTATGGAAATTTCGTGAGCCTGTCCGCCCCGGGATTTGCCAATCTGCCTGTGGGATTCAAAGGAGATCCGGGGATTTATGCAGGAACCTCCATTTCCACCGCGTTTGTGGCGAACAGCATTGCAAATTATCTGTCAAAAAACCCTCGGGCGACAAGACAGGATGTTTTTAATGCCATGAATGATCTTTTTTAAGGAGTGTCGAAATGGTAGAATATTTCTACCCTGAAATACTGTTTCTGCCCCATTGACTTACCTCCCTATTTTTATTAAATTAACCAAAACAGGGCAGTTCCAGCTTTGGTGCCTGCTGTTTTCCGACCTCTGTATCATAATTGTCTGCTTTTACCTGGGAATAAAATTCGAGGGGGATACAAAAAATGACTGATATATATAATTCAAGAAAAATAAAGTGGTTTGAGGAATTCACTTATCAGCTTGTCAAAAATGTTAACCATGTGTCCTTCCATAAAGAAAGAGAGTCTAAGCTTAAAAGGTATGAATCTGTAAATTCGGCATTGGTGAAGATATTTGCTTACAGACTTACTTATGAAAATTTTGGAATGTTAAATGACAGAATAACCCAGGTGGCCGCAGAAACAGCGTCAGGAGAAATGAGTGAAACTCTGACTCAGCTTGAATCTGCTGCTAAAGGCGTTCTGGAAAGCCCGGACAGTGATGCTTCCAATTTAATAGAAATAATCCTTCTTCTTCTGCATGAGGGAATAGACAAATATCTGGAACAGGACAGGGCACTGGAGATATATTTGGACGAAGATATTGAACCGGATCCCCTTCCCGAAGAAAAACGGCAAGACATGGTGCCTGAGCTATATTCAGATGTAACCGTCAAACCGGCTCCCCTTCCCGAAGGAAAACGGCAAGACATGGTGCCTGAGCTATATTCAGATGCAATCGTCAAACCGGCTCCATTTCCCGAAGAAAAACGGCAAGACAGGCTGGAAATATATTCAGATGCAGATATCGAACCGGGTCCCAAAGAAAAGAAACAGGAGAGGATGTCAGATTCAGATGAAAAAATTGAACCGGATGCCCTTTCCGAAGAAAAGAAAAAAGAAAGACCGCATGTCCGATGGACCACATCTGCATCGGAAGATCGCCTGTCATTCCGAGGTGAACTGTTAGACGATTTTGCAAAACATCTTGCCGAATACGAACAAAGGAAAGCCGTATTATCATCAGCCAAACTGAAAGAGCAGGATTTGGAAGATTTTCCTGAGAACAAAGAAAAGCCGAACGCGGAGAGTGAAGTCACTGTGCCTCTGGAACAGGTTGAATCAGAGGTGGACAAGAGCTTGGATATGCTTGCGATGAATCTGGGTGATGAAGGGTTGGATGATCTGATATTTGGGAAAGCATCGCAAAAGGACAAGGATGCCAAGAAAAAGAATGATGAAGATCAATGGATGGGCTGGGTAGATTAAAAAAAATGGGTGTCCCACCTCCGCCTGTCATCCGGGAAAACGGGAAAGAATGCCCATGAACCCCATATGCATCAGGCTGAGATTGCCGGACGGAGTTTGCAACCCCGTCCGAAACTTATGCAGCCGGGGACTGACAGAACATTGCGGACGGGGTTCCACGATTTTTAGAGTTTAGATCGTCAGGTTCTGAATTCCAAATCATAATTGATTAGAAAATGAACTTCTTTATCACTTAATCCATATGATTTTTGTATTGCCAAATCTATTTTGTCAATAAGATGTTTTGAGTAACGGGCGTAATATTCTCTGTAACTGTCTATTGTCGCATAATTTGCTTTCTTTACTTTTGAATTCTTTTGCAAATCTTTCAGATAATCTGTGTATAATTTATCAATAATTTCAATATGTTTTTCTGGAAAAGTCTCCATCGGAATGGGAAATACGGTTAATTCATAAGCTTTCAAATCCAGATTATTTGAGTAGATATGATAAAACCAGTAATACAAACTGCTGCTTAAAATCGCGCCGACCAGATTTTGATATTCTTTTCTGACAAGTATATTACTTTCTTTTGTCGAACCTGTTGAGAAGTTCGTGATAATATTGTAGTATCTGCCGCCCGATGTTCTGTAATAAACAGGCAATCCCTTTTCATCCATGCAATGGATCAGTGTGGTGGGGATGTCAGACAATTTGTTTAAGATATTTATTTCAATTGGCAAGCCCACCTTTGGCAGTCTTCCGTATTTGACAAAGGAGAGACTGTTCACATAGTTCAGATTATTAATAACCTCTTCGACCGTAGTATCTTTATATCGTTTATTGACTTTGGTGGTAAACAGCTTTTTTGTTGGCACATTATTTTTTTGACAGATAATGATTGCCACTCTCTGATCAGCGCTTGCAAATATTTTTTGAGGACGGTTGGAATATGTCGAAACACTGATTGTCTCGCACATTCTGAACATCATTCTGTGAAGCGCAGTCATAGAGTCGCTTGAAACAATTGACATGGGAACAATGTAAGTAAGAGCAGAATGACCGTTCCCCAAGCTCAGTCCCTTATCAATAAATAAAGAGAATGTATCGGATGAACCTTTTACCTGCTTTTTGACTGATTTGGCACTTTCATAATTTTTCTGAAAATACTTTTTGTTTGATGCAGAATATTTTGCGCCATAAGGCGGATTCCCAATCACCACATCAAACCCGTCTTTCACCCCGAACATCCATTCCGGATCAAAAAAATCCGCGGAAGCGTTCTGGTTGTATGGATCCCAGTTCGCCAGTTTCTCAGCGACATCCTCGCCAAAACTTCCCCTCTCCTTCAGCAACCGGGCAAGTTCTGCCCTGAGATTTTCATCCGACTCACGATATTTGGCTTTGGTTTTGGGTGACCGGGCTGAAAAATGCTTTTGACGCGCACCGGCCAGTTCATCCTGTTTTTTGTCTATCTCAGGACTTTGCAGCATCAACTGCCCGCTTCTCTCAATCCCAATCAGCGTATTGGCGGCGACAAATTTGGTCTCCAGATTCGGCAGCGGAAGAATGCCGAGATTCTTTTTCGCATGATCCACTTTCTGATCTGCAATCAGGGAAATAAAAAAGCGGAGCTTTGCAATCTGCACGGCAATGGGCTGGATATCCACGCCGAAGACACAGTTCTGAATCAGATAGAGCTTGCGTCCGTAATCCAGTTCATTTCCTTTGAAAGACTCCTCAACATCCTCCAGCAGCTTCTCACGCACAGTTATATCAGAAATTTCCGCAATCTTATCCATCTGTTTCTGCTTCCACCGTGCATTCTCAGGGTCAACCTTTCCAAGCATATGCACCATCTTATGCAGAATTCCCATGGGAAACGCCCCTGAACCGCAGGCCGGGTCAAGAATTTTGGCATTGTCCAGAGCGCCGATAATTATTTCAGCCTCATCATCGGTGAACGAATGCCCCTGGGCAGAGTAGGAGAGCAGCTGACGGAGTCTGTCATCCGATTCTTTTTTCAAATCCTCATCATCTGCCGGAACAAGCGCATTGGAGAAATACGCAATCAGAGACTCATCCACCATGTAATTGACAATCTCTCTCGGAGTGTAAAACGAACCGGTCTGCTTCCGGGCAGTGGTCTGTGTCTCAGGATTGTAACTCGCCAGGAGATTCTCAAACACCTTCCCCAGCAGTTCCGGGTCAAGGGCGATCTCCTCCTCAATGGGTGTGTTTTCCGCAACGGTGAACTTGTAGGATTTCAGGATACGGATTAATCCTCTCGCTGTCTCTTTCTTGCGTTTTTTATCGCCATAGACCTTACTTAAATCAACCTCATCCTCATCTCCGAAAAACAGGAAATCCGGAACTCTGAGCCTTTCTGAATTTGCCGGCCGGTTTGAAAAGCAGTCAATCCGTATCTCATCGGACAGTCCCACATTTCTGTCCAGATTCTCAAACAGCCCGCCGTTCAGAAAAGGAATGTCCCTGAACAGTTCCAACGCGTCATGCTTATCTTTGAAAAGCCTGTCATGTCTGTAAAACTCCTGTATTCCGTACCGACGATTCATAAACTGGCGGCTCTTGGGATTATCTTTCTGCATCTCCGTGTTCAGGGTGGCAAAGAACAGGTTTTGGAGGATCGCCTTATAATATGTGCTGCCGTTCACATCTTTGAAATTCAGACAGTCTTTCAGTTCCTCCTCATCAAACAGGGTATTCGGGATAAGCCCCTTCTCTTTCATAAACCAGCAGAACATCAGCCGGGTGATCAGCCGGATGACGTTCACAGCATTTCTGACCTGTTCGTCCTTTTCAAAATCATCGGGAAAATCAACATGCTGCAATGCCCAGAAATACCAGTTTGACAATTCCCTGTAGAAATTCTTACTGAGCAGGGAAATACTGAACACTTCCTGCCAATACTGATACAAACCCTCAAACGAAGTAATTGCACCCTTGCCCTTCCGCCTTATCTCCAGAATCTGCAATATTTTCAGATGACCTGTATGGGGCTGCCGGGTATCCACATCTTTCAGCAATGAAACCCTGCCCACTTTTTCGCCTTCTCTCCATTTTTGCTCATAAGCGGTTCGCTCGCAGTTCGCAAAAGAGATATAATGCTGATATTTGAAAACAACGACCACAGGCGTATAATGAAACTCCCGGTTAAAGGCCCTGGTAATTTCAAACATCTGTCCGCGGGCAGGGAGTCTGCCCTTGTCAGAATTCAGGGTTACGCCGAATATCAGAATCCCCTCATAGTCCTTACCTGCTTTTTCCCTGAGTTCCGGGTACAGCTCGTCGGTCTGTTTTTTAAATGCCTCGTCATCCACCATGCCCAGAAAATAGACATCATCCATCAGCTGATGGGCCGGATTATTCGGTTTGTAAGTGTTCTCCAGTATTTCCTCAGCAGTTGTCGGCTCTTCGGCAATATAACTCACGGGAATATTAAGCTCTTTAAAAAAACGCTTTAATGAACCGTGGAAATTCTCATCATTGAAATAGTCTAAATTCATTTTATTTTATCTCTCTTGAAAAGGCGCAGATTTTTGCTATTTTATTTTCCGAATAATTTATTTTTTATATCCTCGGCAGTCGGAAGAGCGTTTTTGAACTTTTCAGGCAGTTTTTTTTGTCAGCAGAAATTCCGCCACTCCCACAGGTTCTTGAGACTCAGAGCAATTTAAGGATAGCTGTGCTCTGAATGCCGGAGATTCCTCTGATAATCAGAGCATTACCTGTGTCCCTAAGGGTATTTTTCAGCATCTCATTTTCCGGAACTCCTGTCAAGCAGTTTGTTGAATCCGGAAATGGTCATTGGTTCCGAAACAAAGCTGCCCGGGTTATCCGGCGCAGATTCCAGCCCTGACGCTTCCCGAAATCAGAACTGCCGGTTCTTTCCAGATTGCCGGGTGTCAGCAGGAACCGGGCCTTTCCCCATTTTTGGCACTGCTTCCGTTGAATGGGACAACCAGCCGGATTTGTTTGAAAAGTGGCAGGTTGCCGAGTTGTTGCTGTGACTGTGCAACTTTTTCCCACATCTGCATGGATTTTGTATAAGAAGAGGATTATATAAGAAAGGGATTAATCCGCTTCTTTTGAATCCCTGTTCTTATATTCAATCCTTGCAGCGATTCAGGGCAGACAGCGAGCGAAACCCACCAAATCAACTATGCAGCCATCGCCTCATCAAACCGCCGGATGTGAAATATCTCATTCTGTCTGAGGGACTCTGTCTGAGATTCACCGACGACCAGCACTGCCATTGTCTCGCCAACTGCATTGAACACTTCAAGAGAATATCCTGTCTCCAGCGATTCTCCTCCCTCATGCTGTTCAACAACCGTGGCTATGTCCCCTCTTCGGAGACTGTATTCTGAAAAATCTTCCCGGAACGCCACACGGGCAAAAAGCGGATATGCCATTTTTCACACCTCTTTATCCGGAAACAGCGTGATGAATTTTGTCTGTTCGGATCTGTATTCTGCCATTCATATCGTAATAATCCTGAGACAGGTCCCTCCGGGGCTGGTAATTTTTCTCCGAATTCTGAACAGGTCCCCATACTGTGTTTTGCGGGACAGTTCAGCTGTCAACAAAACAGGTCTTTTCCGGCAATTTTTATTCCGGCTGCAAACAGATTCCGATGAGACCGCAATGTGCAGAAATCACGCCTGCCCGGGTTATCCGGCGCAGATTCCGGCCCTGACGCTTCCCGAAATCAGACATGCCGCCCCTACGGAGCTTGGATCGAAGCTTCCCCGCATCCATTATAATCAGCAAAATAATATCACCTGCACGGCATCATGTCAAGAAAAAAAAATGCCATGCTGACACGGAGGCTGATCCGATGAATGAAATTTACATATCCGGCCTCAGCCTGCTTTCCCAGTTTCTCAGAAAGCTGCGGGCTGATTTTCAACTTCCGACTTCTCACTGTCGGCATAGAAAAAGCTTGACTGCTTTTGTGAAAATTGCTATCAGTCGCAAGTTTTCGCAACTTGCTGAAATCAATGATGCCGGTCTGCTGAATAATTTCATGCAATTGCGGACAGACTTTTTTACTTTTTACTTTCAACTTTTCCCATTCTGAAAAGAACGGTTGGGAACATCAGCAGAGCCTCGTGACGAGATATGAGATATATGCTTGAACCTGACAATAACCCGAAGCCCCTCTGCCTGCTGTCCTGCTTCCCTTTTTTCCTCGCCGCCTTCCTGATGCTCCTCCTCTGTATGAAAGGCGGTTTTTCCGGTCTCACCGGAGAACACCCTCTGCGACTGTCATGGTTCTCCCTTCCTGCCGGCGGCTTTATCCTTGTCTTTTCCATGTCCTGGCTCCTCTGTCTGATCCTGTTCCTGCTCTTTCCGAGAGGTCTGTCTGCTTCCGCAGGCCGGATATTGCTGGTGTCACTCGCCATTCTGGTCCGTCTGGTGCTCCTGCCCCACGAAGCCCCGGACGATATCAACCGCTGTCTCCGGGAAGGCCGATTGCTGCATGAAGGGTTCATTTATGTGCGGAATGATCCCACGCTCGCCGGAACCGGTCTGTTTCATGTCGCCATCAGCCATTCTGATTTGCCGGCCGCGTATCCGCAGTTTATGCTGTATATTTTTTCCCTTGCGGCCCGGGTGAAATACAGCCCCCTGCCCATGAGAATTCTGATGATCCTGTCTGATTTGGGAACGCTGATGTTCCTTATGGGACTTCTCCGATATCGCTGTCTCAACCTTCGCTGGGCTGTTTTGTACGCGTTCAGCCCGGTCATCCTTTACAGCTTCGCAGGGCAGGGCCATTCTGACTCGGCCCAGAATTTCTTTCTCATTGGTGCATTATATCTCTATGACCGGAAACGCTGGGGATGGATGTTCCTCTTTGCAGGAATGGCGGTGCAGTCCAAGTGTGCAGCGGTGATCACCCTCCCTTTTCTGATGCGCCGGGACAATTGGAAATATGCCGGGCTGACCTTTATAATCATACTGCTCCCCTGTCTGCCCTTTATTACCGACGATGGCATGAAGGTATTCTTCTGTCTGGGGGAATTTGGTGATAAATATGCGTTTAACGGTTCTGTTCACTGGCTGCTGGTGACTGTTTTCAGGGACATTCCTCCAGCGACACGGTTCTGCAAAATTCTTCTGGCCGGATCACTGATTTTTGGCTATCTCTGTTTTCACCCTCAACGAAGTCATCGCTTTCGTGATGATCCGGTTTCAGGCTGTTTTTTTGTCCTCGGAGCACTGCTGTTATTGTCACCGGCCGTTCATTTCCGGCATCTCTCCTGTATCATCCCCTTTCTCGCACTGCGTCCCACCATATTCTGGATATTACTGTCTCTCACCATCAGCGGCTCTTTTGTCGCCAATGGCGTTTTGCATCATACCGGCATAAGGTATCTGCCCGTGTGGGTGCAAATTGCAGAGTGGGGCCCGGTCTGGATATTGCTGGTGCGGGATGCGATTATGGCATGGCATCGGGCCATGTCCCCCGCGGATGTCCCTCCCCGGTCCGTATCCGTCATCATCCCTGTCCGTAACGAGGCCGGGTCAATTCGCGAATGCATCGAGTCTCTGCTCCGGGACAAGGCTGTCCATGAGGTGATTGTCGTGGATGGCGGGTCCTCGGACAAAACACCTTTTCTGGCACAAAAGGCAGGGGCGCGGGTGATTGAACATGCTGCGCCGCCAGAACATGGCGAGGGCCGGGGAGGCCAGATTCACGCCGGCATCATGGCCGCAAAAGGGGACGTGGTTGCCATCGTTCATGCGGATGCGCTTGTTACGGCTCCGACATTCACGCGGATGGTCCAATTACTCCGCAGACAGCCCATGATCGCGGGCGGCGCTGTCGGAGGGGTGTTTGACGCGGCCGGCTGGCGTTTACGCGCTTTGGAATTTGCCAATGAGATTCGCATGGTGTGCCTCGGCATCAGTTTCGGCGACCAGATACAGTTTTTCCGCCGCCGACCTGTTGTTGAAAAGGACATATTCCCTGCCATCCCTCTTATGGAAGATGTTGAATTCAGCCTCCGCCTGCATCATCTGGGACGTCAGACCTTTTTTTTCGGGGAAGCCCTGATTTCCACCCGACGCTGGAAGACCAAAGGATACCGGCACTCGCTTCTGGCCATCCGCCTGTGTGTCACATATCTGTGGCAGAGACTTCGGGGAAAAGCAGACACACAGGCCATGTATCGGCGGTATTATGGATAATCAGCAGTGAAAAGTTGAAAGTGAAAAGTGAAAAGTTGAAAGTGAAAAGTTGAAAGTGAAAAGTTGAAAGTGAAAAGTGAAAAGTGAAAAGTGAAAAGTGAAAAGTGAAAAGTGAAAAGTGAAAAGTTGAAAGCCGGAAGGACTTTTCATTTATTCAACGCTGTTTTGGTTACACTCAAAACATTTTTGCAAAACTGTAAAAACTGTATTTGGTAAGAAAATTTATGTGTGTGTGTATATTAATTAAGTACCCGATCAAAAGTTTTCCGGGATTTTTTTCTGAGAAAACAGCTTTCACAGACCGCGGATGAACACGGTGTGAGATAAAATCAGCAAAATATCCGGCTGCAAAAAAAAATCACCGCAAATTTAATGAAACACTTGAATTCGGAACAAAAATGTTATAATTGTCATTTAAATACAGTTTCAGCAGTTCACAGTTTGCCCGGCTCTATTAATTTATTTCTTAAATAACGGCCATGATCGGGATTCACAACGAAACATAAAAGTTTCAGTGTTTTTCCTGAAATTTAAAACCTAAAACCTAAAACCTAAAACTTTCATTAAAAAGGAGAGACATTATGACAGTAAAAAAGAATATTTTCGTTTTGATTGCGATTTTCATGCTTCCGGTCTGGGCCGGAGCCGCGCCTGTATTAACCGAATATCAGCCTGATCCCACAGATGATCTGACTCCGACATTGGAATGGCAGGCGGTTTCCGGGGCAACGAATTATAAAGTTCAGATTGATGATCAGAGTTCTTTCCCATCCCCGTCGGAGAATGAGACAAGTAATACCAGTTATACCCCATCTTCGGACCTGCCCGAAGGCGATGTTTACTGGAAAGTAAGCAGTGATCTGGATGATGTTTTTTCAGAATATGATCACTTTGTAATATCGGCCGGGGATACAGCGATATTGTCTGTTACTCCGAGCGAGCCTCAGAATATTCCTGCAACGAGCGGCACAAAGACCTTCACAGTTGAAAAAACCGGATCAGGCACTATGAACTGGACCGCATCCGTGACTTCCGAGGATTCCTGGCTGTCCATTACCAGCGAGAATTCTGGAACGGACAGCGGAATCATCACCGTCAGTTATGAAGCCAACCCTGATGATCAGGAACGCCCCGGATCAGTCACAGTCACAGCCTCCGGCGCGACAGGCAGCCCCAAGTCTGTTGATCTGATACAGGCCGCGGGAGGGAGTGACGCGCCAGTTTTATCTGTCAGCCCCACTTCCCGAATCGTTTCCGGGTTAAGCAGCACAACTACGTTTACGGTTTCAAACACCGGAACAGGTACGATGAACTGGACCGCATCGGCAAATGATTCCTGGCTGTCCATTGCCAGCGGGGCCTCCGGAACTGACACAGGAACCATCACCGTCAGTTACGAAGAAAACCCCGGGGATGCGGAACGAACCGGAACCCTTACTGTCTCTGTCCTCGGAGCAACGCCGCCCTCCTTTAAAATTGTTTCTGTGAAACAATCTGTTGTTTCAGACAACGAGCCGGTCCTGTCTGTTACCCCGGCATCTCAGGATGTTTTCAAAGCGGGCGGTACCACCACGTTTACGGTTTCAAATGATGGAACAGGCACTATGAACTGGACCGCTTTGGCGACCGATTCCTGGCTCACCATTGCCAGCGGGGCCTCCGGAACTGACACAGGAACCATCACCGTCAGTTACGAAGAAAACCCCGGGGATGCGGAACGAACCGGAACCCTCACAGTCTCCGCGCCCGGAGCAACGCCCTCCTTTAAAATTGTTTCTGTGAAACAGTCAGCCGTTTCCGGCGGGGAACCCGTCTTATCTGTCACACCGCCTTCCCTGAGTGCTTTGGAAACAAGCGGCACAAAGACCTTTACGGTTGAAAACACCGGAACCGGGACAATGGAATGGACCGCGTCGGCAACCGAGGACTGGCTGACCATTGACAGCGGCGATGAGTCCGGAACCCTTGAGAGCGGAGAGTCCGGAACCATTACTGTGAATTATAAAGCCAACTCCGGAATTGCAAGAACCGGAAGCTTTTCTGTGTCAGCCCCCGGGGCAACACCTGGATTTCAGATTATTGCGGTGAGTCAGGCAGCCGGGACAGGCGGGCCGGTCTTATCTGTTGAACCGCCTTCCCAAGATGCTTCAGAATCCGTGGGCACTGTCAGCTTTACCGTCAAAAACGAAGGCTCAGACACGATGATATGGGCTGCATCGAAAGACAAACCCTGGCTGACCATTGACAGCGGTGAGACCGGAACCCTTGAGAGCGGAGAGTCCGGAACCATTACCGTGAGTTATGAAGCCAACTCCGGGGAGGAAAGAACATGTGGCATCACCGTCATTGCTGAGGGAGCAGGAAACAGCCCTGCGATTGTCACAGTCATACAGGCCGGACCCGTCGGCAACCCGATTCTGCTTGTCACACCCACATTGCAGGATGCTTCCAAAGATGCCGGCACCACCACCTTTGCAGTTAAAAATGATGGCACCGGTGTGCTGAACTGGACAGCGGAACCATCAGACGCTCCCTGGCTGACCATCCTCAGCGGAGACTCCGGAACCGTTGAAAGCGGTGACTCCGGAACCATCATTGCCAGTTATGATGCCAATCCCGGAAGTGAAAGGGTCGGGACTGTCAAAGTGACAGATTCCGGGGATGCGGAAAATCCTCAGTATGTTGCTGTGAAACAGGCTGCCGCTGATATGCCGAGTTTGTCTGTCACTCCTGATTCGCAGGATGTTTCAAAAGAAAGCGGCACCACCACTTTTATTATTGAAATTCCCGGGTATGTGAGTTGGAACGCCTCGACAAGCTATGACTGGCTGACCATCCTCAGCGGGACTTCCGGTAGCGGCAGCGACACTATCCTTGTCAGTTACGGAATCAATCCCGGGAATGAGGAACGAACCGGAAAAATTACCGTGACCGCTTCCGGGGTAACAGGCAGCCCCAAGGAAGTCCAGATAAAACAGTCGGGTTTAGCAAGTGGAACGCTGATATTGTCTGTTACGCCTGATTCGAGAGATGTCTTAAAGGAAAGCGGCTCAACCACTTTTTCGGTTGAAAAAACCGGTACTGGCACTATGAGCTGGAACGCTTCCACAACTGATTCCTGGCTCACGATTACCAGCGGGGCCGGAACGAACAGCGGAACCATCACCGTCAGTTACAATGCAAATTCCGGCATCGGAAGAGACGGAACGATTACCGTCACCTCAGCAGAGGCATCGAACAGCCCTCAGACGGGCCGGGTGATTCAGGAATCGGGAATTGTCAACCATGATCCCACAGACATCACCCTGAGCAGCACTGACGTGGCGGAAAATCAGCCGGCTGACATCAAAGTCGGATCGTTCAGCACCACAGACGCTGACAGCGGCGATACCCATACCTACAGCCTGGTATCCGGCGCAGGTGCGAGCGATAACGCTTCCTTCCGCATCAGCGGCACTGACCTCAGAACAGAGGAGAGATTTGTTTACAGTGTGAAGAGCAGCTACAGTATCCGGGTGGAAACATACGACGGCAACGGCGGCACATATCAGAAGGCATTCACCATCAGTGTCACGGATGGCAATGATGATCCCACAGACATCACGCTGAGTGCTGACAGTGTCGCGGAAAATGAGTCTGTGGGCACTGAGGTGGGGACATTCACCACCACGGATCCGGATGTCGGCGACACCCACACCTATACGTTGCTTACCAGCGATAACGGCGCGTTCAGCGTTGTCGGCGGTGTGCTGAGAACCCAGAGAATATTTGACTATGAAACCAAGTCAGACTACACAATTCGCGTGAAAACAGATGACGGAAGCGGCGGCGTTTATGAGAAAGACTTCTTCATCAGCGTCAGCAATATAAACGACAACCCCACGGATATTACGCTTGACCACAGCATCGTGTCCGAAGGTCTGCCTTTCGGAACTGTTGTCGGTGCGTTCACCACAACAGATCAGGACATCGGCGATATCCACACCTATGATCTGGCTGCAGGCGCGGGCGGCGATGACAACAATTCCTTCTTTATTGAGTACAGCACGCTGAAGACCAATGAGGAATTCAGCTATGAGGAAAAACACAGTTACACTATTCGTGTCCGCACCACCGACAGTGAGAGCGAATTTTATGACAAGCAGTTTACGATAACCGTCACAGCCGCTCCCACAGCATCCTTTATCCCCAAGGATGGTGCAAAAAATGTGGGAATAAACGAAAATATCTCCATCACATTCAGCAAGCCGGTGAGACTGACAGATGACAGTGCCATCACCAGTGCGAATGCGGACGGACTGATCATCTTCAGAAAAGATGATGCAAACGGGGACAATGTGCCGTTTGATGCAACAATAAACGGCGGAAAAACTGCGATAACCATTTATCCGGATTTTGACTTTGAGAGTAATCAGACGTATTATGTGGCTATCGGAGCAACTGTGGAGGATGACCAGAACAATGCCATCTCGCCGACAAGCGTGACATTTACGTCAGAAGACACAGAACCGCCGACCGTAACATTTTCTCCCTCAGATGGTGCGGAAGATGTGGCAGCAGGTGCTTATGTCAAGGTAATCTTCAGTGAACCGGTCAGACTGGAAGGCGGGAGGGAGATAACAAATACGAATGCTGACAGTCTCATAACTCTTAAAAAAGAGGGATCAGGTGGGACAGATGTGTCTTTTGACGCGACAATTGATACTCGTAAAAAAGAGATTACCATCCGACCGACGTCTGATTTTGAGAGCAGTCAGATATACTATGTGGCCATTGGCCCGGATGTGGAAGACGATTCCGCCAATCTGCTGGAAGCGGGTGCCAGTGCGACGTTTACTGCTGTTGCGATTTTCTCCGATATTTCTGCCAGCCTGACCGGGATTGCCAGAAGAAGCTCCGTGGCCTGGGGCGATTATGACAAAGACGGGGATTTGGATATTCTCCTGAGCGGATATGATTATGAGGAGTCGGAGAGTATCACCAAAATTTTTGACAACTTGGGAGGCAACGGGAAATTTGAAAATAGCCGTGCGGGTCTGACAGGGGTTTCTTTTGGTTCTGCGACTTGGGGTGATTATGACGAAGACGGATATTTGGATATTCTTTTGACCGGACAGAATTATGTTCAGTCGAAGAGCATTGCCACCGTCTGGCAGAACAACAGCGGAGAAATCTTCAGCGATATTGAAGCCGGTCTGCCCGGTGTCATTCATAGTTCCGCCGCGTGGGGAGACTATGACGGCGATGGTGATTTGGACATTCTTCTGGCCGGAGGATATGATGACGGCGGCGATATTCCCAAGGCCATTGCAAAAGTCTATCGTAACGATAACGGGGTATTTACGGATATTTACGCTGATCTGACCGGCGTTTATTACGGGTCTGCAATGTGGGGCGATTATGATAATGACGGAGACTTGGATATTCTCCTGGCCGGACATGACGGCGGGATCAAATCTTCCAAAGTTTACCGGAATGACAACGGAGAATTTTCGGATATTGAAGCCGGTCTGATCGGGATCAGCAGCGGATGCGCCATCTGGGGGGATTATGATAATGATGATGACTTGGATATTCTCCTTACCGGATATGACAAGGATATGAATAAAATTTCCAAAGTCTATCGTAATGACAGCGGAAAATTTACGGATATTCGTGCGGCTTTAAGCGAGGTGTATAATTCTGCTGCAGCCTGGGGAGATTATGATAATGATAATGACTTGGATATTCTCCTTACCGGGGATGACGGAGCAGATAAAATCTCCGAAGTTTATCGTAATGATAACGGAAAGTTTACGGCTGTCAATGCCGGTCTGGCAGGCGTGAGCAATGGCGGCGTTGCGTGGGGAGATTATGATAATGACGGATATCCGGATATTCTTCTGACCGGAGAGGATGGCGTAGGCAGAATTTCCAAAATCTATCGCAACAATCTGGGGAACTCGGACAGCGGGGGCGATGAATTGCGGAATGCCATAATGGCTTTGAAGATTCTGGCTGGTATTTCTGTTGAGTATTATGAAGATATAAACGGCAATAACATGATAGGGATGGAAGAAGCGATTTATAATCTGCGGCGTGCGGCGAATATGGAATAATTTGCAGAGACAGAAACCCGGCTTTTTCAAGCATCTTCATAAAAGTCGGGTTTTTTACCTCTGCGGAAGAGAAACCCGGCTTTTTCAGCCTCGGCCATATCTTCTGAGAAAATCCTCACCTCGCCTCCGGCTTGGGATTGAGGGGCATCAATATTGTCAATGGCAAAGAACCTGGATCTCACCAGAAAAATGATCCCGCCTGTCGGGGCCAAATTGAAAGGCTGTGGGTTCTGCCCGTCATGGGGGAGAAACCCGGCTTTTTTGTGAAGGTGGAACGCACTATTTTAACAGGTATGCAAGAAAAAGGATTCCTGTGTGTAAATTTATAACATAAGGGATGTTTGGAGAGCTGAAATGAAATTTCAGCACACAGTCAGGAGTGAACAGAAGGAACACGGAGGAAAGACAGAAAAGCTTTGCGTCTCTGTGTGAATTTTTTTTATGAACCCCACACAAACAATTCCAAGGAGATGAAAAATGAAAAGAAAAAGCGTAACCATAATCATAACTGTTGTTTTTCTTATGTTAGGAAGCCTGTTTTCTTATGTGCATGCGAACCAGCCCCCAATTGTAGCTAATCCAATCAGCAATCAGACCGTCAATCAGAATGAAGCCTTCAATTTTACCATTCCTGACGGCACATTTGCCGATCCCGATGAAGATACACTGACTTATACATCTGAGAGCACCTCTTCCTGGATGACTTTTGATGGCACAACCTTCAGCGGAACCCCGATGT
>JAOZLU010000015.1:24372-29700 GCA_029934695.1 Desulfobacterales bacterium
GCCATGCATTTGGGTAGGTGTATCCTGTGACGAGGGCCATGTAACGGGGATTGACAGGTATGACAAAGGGCTGAAGGGAAGAATTCCCGATCTGAGCGACCTGAACAGTTTGCACTCGCTCGACCTGTACAAAAACCAGATAGGTGGTGATATCCCGAATTCAAGTATGTTGCCAGCGAGTTTGCAGACGCTCTTACTCGGCGAGAACCAACTGACTGGCGATATAGACTTGGGCGCACTGACCAATTTGCAGTATCTCTATCTGGAGTACAACCAACTGGGCGGGGACCTTCCCGATCTGAGTTCGCTGACCAGCTTGCAGTTCTTTGATTTCTCCTACAACCAACTGAGCGGCCCTCTTGATTCGAGTAAGCTGCCCTCCGGCTTGAAAAATATCGAGCTGAAAGGCAACAGACTGGACGGGCCGGTTCCCAATCTGAGTGCGCTCGCCAGTTTAGAGAGCCTTCACCTGTCCGGTAATCGTCTGACCGGGCCTGTGCCAGCTAAGACCATGCTGCCTGTCAATTTGCGGGAGCTTCATTTAGATGGAAACAAATTGGAGGGGGAAATTCCTGACCTGAGCAGCTTGACGAGTTTGAGTTACCTTCACTTGGACAGCAACCAACTGGCCGGTGAGATTCCATCTTCGCTCAAATCCTTAATGATGCTGGGCCTGAGCTATAACAAATTGACAGCTTCTGATTCTGAACTCAGACTCTTTCTTAACGGCATTGATCCTGACTGGGAAAGTACCCAGACAGTTCTTCCCAAAGATATAACAGCAGCGTTTATATCGCCGGACACTATTAAAATCAGTTGGACGCCTGTTGCTTACACAGGCGATGATGGGTATTATGAGGGCAGAATCGGAAATACTTCCGGGGGTCCTTATGATCTCGGCACAGGATTCACCGAGGACAAAGCTGCGAACAGTTATGAAGTTGAAGGATTATCTCCTGGAACTTACTATTTTACCATGCGGACATACACCCCCGCACATGACACCTCTGACAACAGCAGGCAGCAGAACAGCCTGTACAGCGATTGGAGTTCTGAAGTGAGTGCCGAGGTACTTCCGTTCTGCGAGGCACAGACAGATATCCCTTCAGAAGAATGCGAAACCTTGGTTTCACTTTATTACAGCACAGATGGCCCGAACTGGAGCGATGCTCCGACCAACAACTGGAAGACGGAGGCTCCACTGAGCCAGTGGGCAGGCGTGACCATTTCGGGCGAATATGTAACAGGAATTGAGAGAATTGAGAAAAATCTGAAAGGAACAATTCCCGATCTGAGTGCTCTCACCAATTTGCAGAAGCTCTATCTGTCTGATAATCAACTGAGTGGTTCCATCCCCGACCTGAGCCTACTCACCAATTTGCAGGAACTCTATCTGTATGGCAACCAACTGAGCGGTTCCATCCCCGCCGATCTGAGTACTCTCACCAATTTGCAGACGCTCTATCTGAATGAGAATCAACTGAGCGGCTCCATCCCCGATCTGAGTACTCTCACCAATTTGCAGACGCTCAATCTGTCCTCCAACCAACTGGATGGTGAAATTCCTGCGTCACTGAGTAATCTGAGCAATCTGACTTCCTTAAACTTGAATTATAACAAATTGACAGCTTCTGATGATACGCTTATTACCTTCCTTGATGATAAATCGCCTGGCTGGGAAAGTACCCAGACCGTTCCGCCCACAGACCTCATAACAACAGTCGTCTTGCCAAATACAGTTCAACTCGAATGGACACCTGTCTCATACACAGACGACGGGGGGTATTATCAGATATATATCATTAATTCCGACGATTCAGCTATTGATATGATAACTACAGAAGATAAATCCGTAAGCATCTATGAATTCACAGAATTATCCTCGGGCACTTACATTTTTGCGATAGGAACCTTCACCTCTGACCATCCGGAGCAGCAAAATGATCTCACCAGTGAGTTGAGCGAAGAAGTCTTTGCCACGATAGCCGACATTCTCCCCCCCATAATTTCCAATCTTGACGGCGAATTCGTCACTTTCACGGAGGGCGGCCCTTCTGTGGCACTCGACGCAGAGACCGACACCTTTGTGACCGATCCGAGTGCTATCGGTTTTGCAGACGGCTTCCTATGGGTTCAGAACATCGGAGGGATAACGAATGACCAACTGATGATTGACAGTGATGCAGATGAGGATGAAGATGGCGTTCAGGATATTTATGTGGATACCAGTGGCTTCGTTTATTACAATAATACGGCTATCGGCACTGTCCCTCTGGATCACAATGGAGCCGACGGATCAGACCTCAAAGTGCTTTTCGACGGATACAGTCCGAATGAGGAGGCCATCGGAAAGCTGATCCAGGCAATTCACTTTGACAACCACAGTGAGAATCCGGATACTGCTACAGAGCGGGAATTTATCTTATACTTGGACAATGCTTATGGTATGAGCGAAGAAAATGCTGTTACATTGGACATCAAGGCGGAGAACGACCCGCCGGAAATCAGTAATATCGCCGGGGACAGCGTCCCATACATCGGAGGTCGAGAGGCCGTACCTCTTGATCTCAACAAAGATGCGACTGTGGAGGACGTTGACAATCCAGACTTTGAAGGCGGCGAACTGACAGTCCAGATTGTCTCAGGCTATGAAAAAGGTGAGGATGAGCTGAGTATCCGGGGTCTCGGCATAACAATCGGAGATGACGGAAGCCTCACCTTTGCCGGAACCCTGATAGGATACATAGAATGGGATTCGCTGTCGGGCCTTCTGACCATAGAATTCGAGGCCGGCGTGAGTGCGAACACGGTGGAGAAGCTGATTCGGAACATCACTTATGAAAACACAGCCCCGAGAAATCTTATGACAGAGGGCGAGCGCACCATCCGCTTCATGCTCACAGACGGAGACGAAGATGGCGATGAAAGTGCGGAGAACGACATGACTGTGACGGTGATGACACCCTGCGCTGTGCAATCCCATATTTCAGAGGCGGAGTGCAACTGGCTGGCTGCACTTTACGAGAACACAGATGGAGCGAACTGGAATATCAGGCCCGGCCAGGAGTGGTGGGAAACAGACACACTGGACGCTTGGGCAGGAATCACTCTGGGCGACGGATACATTGAAAAAATTGATCTGTCAGGCCGGGGATTGCAAGGGAAAATACCTGATCTGAGTGTACTGATCTCTTTGCGGATACTTGATCTGAGCGACAATCGTCTGATCGGAGAAATTCCCGACCTGAGCAAACAGCCCTATTTGGAGGAACTCCGGCTGAACGATAACCAACTGAGCGGAGAAATTCCCGATCTGAGCGCATTGAGCAAGCTGCGGGTACTTGATCTTGGCGATAATAAACTGACTGGAACAGTTCCCGGCCTGGGCAGTCTGACTCGGTTGGAGGAACTCCGGGTACACAATAACCAGTTGAGCGGAAAGATACCTGATCTGACTTCCCTGACCCGTTTACAGACACTCAGTCTGGGCGGGAATCGTCTGAGTGGCGAAATCCCTGCGCTGAACAACCTGACCGCGTTGGGCATCCTTGATCTGAACGGCAACCAGTTGAGCGGAAAGATTCCTGAACTGAACAAATTGACCGGCCTGACGGAACTGGGCCTGGGAAAAAACCATTTGGACGGCTCTGTTCCTGATTTGAGCGGACTGGTCAGCCTGAGTATCCTGCATCTCGACAACAATCAGTTGAGCGGAGAGATTCCAAGATCATTGGCCAGACTCAGGAACCTGATGGGTTTGGATCTGGCCTATAACAAATTGACCGCTTCAGATCCACCGCTCCTCGACTTTCTTGATACCAAGGATCCAGACTGGTCTGAGACCCAGACCATTC
Source organism: Desulfobacterales bacterium (assembly GCA_029934695.1). GTDB lineage: Bacteria > Desulfobacterota > Desulfobacteria > Desulfobacterales > 4be13 > JAOZLU01. The sequence continues at coordinate 28,227 of JAOZLU010000015.1, forward strand.
CGCCGACAGAGGTGGCAGTGAGTCTTTTGACTTCAGATACCATCCGGGTACATTGGATACCTGTCTCCTACAAAGAAGACAAAGGGCATTATCGGATTCTGTATGCCGCTGATCCCGAAGGTCCTTACCAGCTTATCAGGGCAACCTCTGATAAATCAACAGGCAGCCTTGACATTACGATACCGGCATCTGAGAACACAACATATTATATTGTGTTGGAAACCTATACCCAGGCTCATGACGATCAGCAGAATGATCTGATCAGCGAGCGGACGTATCCTGTGCCGATCAGATTCAATCAGGCTCCGGTAATTAAGGGACTGGACGGCGATAAAGCGATGTTTACGACAGGTTTTGGCCCTGTACGGCTTGACCTGAGAGGCGATGCGACCGTGAATGATCCCGAAAATATTGCACACGAGGGGAGTTATCTCCTGGTGGAAAACATGAACGGATTCGCGGGAGATCAACTGGTGATCCATTCGGGACTATATATTCAGAGGGACGGCCCCGAGGTGTTTTACGATGATCTCGTTATGGGCATAGTTGATGATACGGAGAATGGTGAGAACGGTGCGAATCTGAAAATTTATTTTAAAGTGACAAACCTGAATGCCGACTCGGTTGAGGCACTGATTCATGCGATACGTTTTGAGAACACTGACGCAGATCCCGCGCCGACACCCCGAATGATCCAGTTCATTCTGAATGACAGCATGGACAGCAGCGAGGTGAGCAGTGTGACAGTGAACCTCAGACATCCAGCGACAATCCTTTCCGTCACTCCGGAGAACGGATCAGGCGGAGTCTCTGTGAATTCACCGATCACTGTTACTTTTTCTGAGCCTGTGGACATTCCGACGCTTACGTCTGAGACATTTTTGCTATCATACAATTCGTTTGATAAAATTGACGGAACAATCACATATAGCGATACAGATAACACGGCAGTTTTCAGACCGAATGAAACATTGAGTTACAATACAACCTATAAAGTTGAAATAACATCCGGGGTCACAGACATTTTCGGAACAGCGATAAAGGAGTCTTTTTTCTGGTCATTTACCACAGCTCCCGAGCCGGACACCACGCCGCCGACAGTCGATTCCGTGATCCCCCAAGATGACGCTTATGATGTCTCTGTGAATTCCGTGATCACCGCTTTCTTTTCCGAGCCGGTGAATATTGCAACCCTGACGGACGAGACCTTTCTGATCACTGATGACTCGGGCACAAAAACTGACGGGACAACGACTTACGATGAGGCGAAGGAAACGGCGATATTCAGTCCGTCATCGCCACTCGCTCACGGCACGGCCTATATAGCAATAATCACATCAGCAGTTGCCGATCCTGGCGGGAATCAGTTGAAAGAGGATTTCAGATGGTCGTTCACAACCGAATCCGAGCCGGACACAGTGCCTCCGGCAGTCACTTCTGTCACCCCGGCGGACGGGACGGAGAATGTGTCCGT
>JAOZLU010000888.1 GCA_029934695.1 Desulfobacterales bacterium
TTTGATGCTTGATGTTTGATGTTTGATGCTTGATGTTTGATGCTTGATGCTTGATATTTGATGTTTGATGCTTGAGGGACTCCGGGATTTCTGAATCCCCGGCAGGTTCAACAAATCCTTCAGCGATTGCAGGTCGGAGGTGTTCAAAGATTTCAGATGCGGATTTCTTATCAATGACAGCGAGGGTGTTCAAATCAAACGGACTGCCCAGGCAGGCTGCCAGACGTAACGTCTGTAGGGTTTCCTCCGGCAGTTTCTTCAATTTCCATTCCATCAGTTCTTTTATATTATCCGGAAAATGATAGCACTTAGCCTGTAGGCTTTTTGCGGTCAGGTCTGAGTCTTTTGTGTTGAACAGGGTTTGTAAAAACTGGCTGACAAAGAACGGATTGCCGCCGGTCTTTTGGAACGCCAGTTCAGCAATGGAAACAGGGAACTGGGGCAGGGTGTCGGTGACAAGTTGCTCAATATCTTTAAGTTTCAGAGGCGACAGGGAAATATGGTTGATAATCGTTCCATGTTTTTGCAGCGCGTCAAGGGCTAGCTTCAGGGGATGGCCCTTGCTGACTTCATCCTCACAATAGGCACCGATCAGAAACAGGGACTGTATATTTTCATCCGTGACGATTTGTTCTGTCAGTTTGAGCGTGGCAGGGTCAGCCCTTTGCAGGTCATCCAAAAAAATGACCAATGGGTGTTCCGGCTGATAAAATATCCGTATAAATTTTTGAAGGGTCAGGAGGAAGCGGTTCTGAGACTCGGCAGGCGGGAGTTCCTGCAACTCCGGCTGAGGCCCGATAATTGCTTCTGCTTCCGGAACCACTTGGATGATAGTCTGGCCGCAGGGTCCCGCAGCTTCCATGATTTTCTTCCGCCATTGCTCAATCTGCGTCTCGCTTTTGTCAAGGATCTGCCGCACCAGTTTTCGGAAAGCACCTGTCAGGGCACTGTAGGGAATATTTCGCTGGGACTGGTCAAATTTGCCGGAAATGAAGTATTTGTGAGGAACGGTTTCAAATTGTTCTCTGCGTACCAGATGTTTATGAATTTCCCGGACCAGGGCTGTTTTGCCGATGCCGGCACTCCCTGATACCAGCATGATCTCTCTCTGGCCCTGACACACCCGGTCATAAGCTGTGAACAGAATTTCAATTTCCCGGTCTCTGCCATACAGCTTTTCCGGGATATTGGTAAGTTGGAAGGGTCATCTTTTTTCCGGAGCTTCATTTTTTCTCTGCAAACATATTGACCCGCGGGCCAAATAAATTCCAAATTCGGCATCCTTCGCACCGCCTGAAGGCGGAACTGCGAACTTTCGGCCGCACGCCTCCGGTATGGGCCGAAAATGTCCGCGTGTTATGAGCGGAATGACATGGGACACTTGGAATTTTCAAACATTCTATGGAATATCCATAATATCTTTTTGACATCCTGAATAAAATATTCTTTAAGTTCAATTGTCACCTTATTATTTTCTAAAACTAAAAATTTCCAATTACTTCCTGTTGTCACTACCCCAAACATTTCTTTTATATTTTTATTGCCTTTATTTTGATTGAATATCTGGGCCGCTTTCATCTCAGCCATACATTGTGGTAATCCTGAATTTATTTTTTCATTTTTTGCTTCTACTATAGTAACTATTGGCACATCCAAAAAAAACTGTTCTCTGGATAAACTTATTATATAATCACAAATGCCATTTAATCCTTTTGATTCATCAATATTAAAATCAATACCGGAAAATAAACTTATGTTCTTTTTTTCATATTTTCTCAGTTCATATAAAACAGGGGTGATGATCAACTCAGACCGAGCTTTTTCTGTATTAATTGCCAGAGCCAATGGCACTTTTTCATTTAATAACTCTTCACAAAATGAGTCTGATATTTCAATCTCTCCGACATCAGTAAATACTCCGAATTTATCTGATATCTCCAACTCCAAGTTTTCTCTTACCTGATCAAACGTGAACTTGCTGTATGGCATTATTTCTCCTCTGTAAATTCAAATATATTCAATGATTTCGTTGAATCGTTTCTGATTCTGACGGATTTTGTGGGATTTCAGACATCTGACCCGGTGTGCGGGCCGTCTGCGGTTCATCTCGGAAACCACAAAAAAACGTCAGAACCAGAATCTTTTGTGAATCTTTTTTGTTTGTTTGACATCAAGCATCAAGCATCAAGCATCAAGCATCAAGCATCAAGCATCAAGCATCA
>JAOZLU010000274.1:0-3447 GCA_029934695.1 Desulfobacterales bacterium
TCGATTTTTTACGCAGTAAAAAACGAAATCCGCAACCCACCTTGACAAACGCACAGACGAAATCATTGAACATATTTGGATTTACAGAGGAGATTATTATGACGGATTTTTCTCTTAAAGGGAAAATTGCGCTGATCACCGGAGCCAGCAGGGGAATCGGAGAGGCCATTGCCATGACACTGGCAGCTCATGGCGCACATTGCATCCTTGTGAGCCGGAAAGCAGACGCACTTGAAACGGTTGCGGAAAAGATAAGGGAAAACCATGACAAAGCAGATGCCATTGTCTGCAATACCGGACATCCGGAACAGATTGAGCTACTCTTTAAAGCAGTGAAAGACCGATTCGGCAAACTCGACATACTTGTGAACAATGCCGCGACCAACCCTCATTTCGGAGAGATGCTGACCGTTGATGAGAGAATATGGGACAAAACCAACGATGTGAACCTCAAAGGCCCTTTTTTTATGATCCAGCATGCAACGCGGCTCATGATCGAAGCTGACGGCGGAGCGATTGTCAATGTGTCGTCTGTGAACGGCATAAGGCCGGGATTCATGCAGGGTGTCTATTCCATCACCAAAGCCGGGCTGATCTCCATGACAAAGGCTTTTGCAAAAGAACTCGGTCCAAAGAACATCCGGGTAAATGCCCTGATTCCGGGCCTTACAGATACCAAATTTGCCAAAACACTCATGGAGAACAAATCGCTTTATGAGGTTTACGCCAGACAAGTCCCACTGGGCAGACACGCCGAACCCTCGGAAATGGCTGGCGCAGTCCTCTACCTCGTATCTGATGAGGCCTCCTTTACAACAGGCTCATGCCTGACGTGCGACGGCGGCCTGCTGGCGTGATTTGTGTCGAAAGTGAAAAGTTCAGCCAATTGTCAGAAAAGGAAAAGAAATAAGATGAATAATGAAATATGAGACAATTACTTATGAAACACCGGAAAAAGGGATTGTCGTATATTTTCGGACGGCCCCGGCCCTTCTGCGGGCCATTATAAAGGTATCGGAGATTGGCATCGCAGCGGAGTCTCCCGACGATGTGAAGATTCTCATTCACCGCTCCATACATACAGATAGGCTATCACCAAAGCAACAGCAACACTGATGCCCGGGTGAATGATTCTTCCTGCAACATTAAGCTGACAGGCACTTTCCTCAGCCCCTTTTCGGATCAGCGCGCTTCCTGCCAATGAGGCAACAATGGACAGGGTGGAAAGCCCATATACAGTGAAGAACGCGTAATCAATGGCCAGCACATATCCGACCTGCAAGTTTGAGGAAACATCCTGATGTAAAAACGCATTCGTCATCAGGACCCCCATACCGATGGAGAGCCGCAGTTCAAACTGATCGCTCTGGATAAAATAGACCAGGTACAATGTCATTATCATGATGAACACAGAAAAAATATTTTTAAAAAGAAATCCTATTAGCTGTCTTTTGATCCGAACAGAAGCGTTATACTGGGAATAATGAATCATGTTTTTTGAATCAAAAGCCGCGGGATCACCGAGGGTGGAATCATTGGTGATAATATCCTGAAAAAAAGATTCCCTGTCAATTTCCCATCCCCTGAGGGCATTATAATCCGTGTTATGTTCATCTGCTGAGAAAAAGCGCATTCCCCTGATATCGGAAATGTAGATCAGTTTGTCTCTTGTCTCAGACGCGTGTCGGAACTGCACCCGCAATGTCTGCCGGTCAAACGGGTAGGCGTGGAAATCGAAATCACTCTGAAAAGCGGCCCGGATACGGTATCCCTTTACCGTAAAATCGTCGGTCTTTTTTTCTGATACTTTATTGATGATATCATTTGTAAGCCTTAACGTCTGCTTGCTTTTATCCAGTTCGATAATATTATCAGCGTTCACGAATTCAATATTTTCACAATCAAATTCCCCTTCATAGCGGAACCAGAGATAAAAATCCACAACATAGCTTTCGTCCAAAACATTAAGATCGCTGATTTCGTTGATGTCAATACCTGTATAAACCAGACGGGTCTTCATCATCACATGGTCATCAATTTTGATGAGCCGCCCCTCCAGTATCTCTTTCAGCATATTGTCAACCCCCCTGAGATTCGTGACCGGCTGATATTGGGAAGGTTCGGAGATAAGCTTCTGATTTCTGTAGGCACCCACGGCGAGGGGCCTGTTCACATTACCATTCCGGTCAAAATATATATCTCCGTTTACGCCTCTGAGCGATGTTTCATAATTATACAGGCCAGCGAGATAGTCCCTGATTTTTTCCCGATTGTCTTTCACACTTTCCCGTTTTACCTCAATTCCCGCGTTTTCAATGGCTTTGAGCGCGAGCAGCATGGCATCATAATATCCTGCGGCGATCCATCCGGGTTCCGCGTCGTATTTTTTCACAAATTCGTCTTTGAAAACTTGGGCATCCTCATTGCCAATATCAATAATGAACGGAGACACTGCATAAATGCCGTCTGAATAATACCCGGACAGCAGGCGTTCCTGGGGAAATTTCCTGAGTTCGTTGAGAAACAGTCTGCCCGCAAACGAATCCGGGCCGACAACCGTGAAGCTTGACCCAGGATATTTCAATGATTTCACGATCATTGCCCCCGCGGACACATGGGTGGCGGCAAAAATGATTCCCGGATCATCAGCGGCCCTGATCTCACTGACGAGCCGTTCCAGTTCAGCATCCGAATTTTCAGCCTTTGAATCGATCTTGCCCTTCATTCTGATTGTCATATTCAGTTTTGCCGCCTCAATCTGGAAATTCTCAACAATATTGGAGCCGTAGTAATCCTCCTCAAAGATAATACTGACCGTATCTTCCTTTAAAACTTTGCTGATATAGTTCGCAATAAATCTTCCCTGGAAACTGTTCCCCGGAACAGTGCTGAAGTAGTATTTGTTTCCGTAGGTTACAAGCTCTGACGAGGCAGAGGCCGTGATTGCAGGTATTCCTTTTTCCCTGTAAACCCTGCCCGCAGCGATAGATGCCTCGCTGGAATAATGTCCGATAACCATCAGCGTATCATCCTGTTCTGAAATTTCGGCAGCAATTTTTCGGGCTGTTCCCTCGTCGTTCTTATCATCATATATACGTAATTTCACCTTCCTGCCGTCAATACCTCCCTTTTTGCTGATTTTTTTTAGACAGAGATGAACGCCCTCAAGCATTTCTTTGCCAATCTCTTTTGCTTCTCCGCTCATAGGCACTGCCACCGCAATATATACCACTTCTTTCTGAAACGACGGCACCAGCCAGAATGCGGAAATAATCGCAATACTGACAAACAGAATCGCCAAACATATAAATATCACTTTTTTCATTATAGGAATCCGCCGTAGGGTGGGTGAAGCGAAGCGGAACCCACCAGACATCCGCACTTTTAAAACCTAAAACTTAAAATTTAAAACTTAAAATTTAAAACTTAAAATTTAAAACTTAAAAT
>JAOZLU010000274.1:3547-8753 GCA_029934695.1 Desulfobacterales bacterium
TTAAAATTTAAACCTTAAAATTTAAACCTTAAAATTTAAACCTTAAAACCTGAAACTTAAAACCTACAGAAAACAACTGTCTTTCTCTGCAAATTCCTTATTTTCTATTCTTATCTCCGTGGGCAGGGCGAGCTTTATGCCCTCGGCATTGAATCGTCGCAGAATTTCAAGATTCATCCGGCTCTTTGCCAAGGCAACTTTGCTATACCAGCCGCCGCTGATGGTTTCCTGGTCTTCAGGTTTCCATAATTTGACCGAATACCAGAATTCAATATCCAGCGAATATTCTCCGATTTTGTCAAAGCAGGCCCACACTGTGTCATCCACATATTCGTTTTTGACGGCAACATCTTGCAGGATATCCAATGCCAACTGAATTTTTTCAGGAGGGGTGTCAATGCGCAGACGCAAATTCATAAGCTGCATATAACACGGCTGTGCGTCAACATTTTCAATGGCACTTTCAGTAAATATCTTGTTTGGGACAGTGATTTTTCTGCCGTAAAAATTTTCTATCACCGTAACTCTCAGACCGATCACCTTGATCCAGCCGTCAACACCGGATACCCTGATCCTGTCACCGACTTTGAAGGGTCTGGACATCATTATTGTTGCCCCCCCGAGAATATTGGCAAGGATATCCTTTGCGGCCATGGCCACCGCCAGACCGCCGATGCCCAAGCCGGCAATGACTGCACCCACATCGTATCCCGCGTTGTTCAGGGAAAGGACAACAGCCAGGGACCAGACGACAAATCTGAACAGATTTCTCGCCATGGGCAGCAGAACATCGTCCAGATCTGTCTCCGTCTTTTCAGTCAGCGGCATGATATAATGCTCAACGAGCGCGTCAACGGTTCTTGAGACAAGCCATGCTATATCGAATATTATCAGGACATAAAATATTCTGCCTACCCACAGATCGCCCGCGGGAGGAAGCGTCAGAAGCTTCAGGCTGTACCAGATCGCCGCCAGCACACCGGCCATCACCACCGGCTCCTCGGTCATGTCCACCAGAATATCATCCAGTTTTGTCTCTGTCTTTTCGGTCAGTTTTTTTAAAATATTACCGGATATCCAGTACAGAATCTTTCCGGCAAGAATTGAAAGCGCAATCAGTACCAGGGTTACAGCCCATTGCCAGACAGTGTTGCCGTAATATGTTTTGGCCAGGAATTCTTCCAGCATAATTTCTCTCCTTTCTCTTTCAGACCTCCGAGATTTTCGCCTTTTGGGAGCAGAGTGGATTCCGGAATGACAGGCATGATGCCATAATAAGGATCGCCAGGATTATTGTCATTTTAATCCGGAATCCGCCCGTTTTCCCCGGGTTTTTCCAAGAGACTTTATAATCAGGGTCTTTTCAGATTCCCGAGGTTTTCAAAACCTCGGAGGCCTTTTTTATTGAGGTCTTTTTTATTCTTATCTCCGCAGGCAGGGCAAGCTTTATGCCCTCGGTGCCGAATCGCCGCAGAATTTCAAGGTTCATCCGGCTCTTTGCCAGGATAATCTTGTGATACGGGTTGCTGAAGGCTGCCTGATCTTCAGGCTCCCATAATTTGACCGCATACCAGAATTCGATATCCGGTGAACAGTCTCCGATTTTATCAGTTCCGATCCATGCTGTATCATCCACATATTCGTTTTTAAGGGTCAATTCTTTCAGGATATCCAATGCTGACTGAATCTTCTCAGGAGAGGTGTCATAACGCAGACGCAAATTCATAAGCTGCATATAGCACGGTTGCGTGTCAACATTTTCAATGGCACCTTCGGTGAACATTTTATTGGGGACAGTGATTTTTCTGCCGTAAAAATTGCTTATCATCGTAACTCTCAGCCCGATATTCCTTACCCAGCCGTGAACACCGGCCGCCCTGATCCTGTCGCCCACTTTAAAAGGTCTGGAGATCATTATCGAAATTCCGCCGAAAATATTGGCAAAGGTGTTCTCTGCTGCCATGGCCACCGCAAGCCCGCCGATGCCCAGTCCGGCAATAACCGCGCCCACATCATATCCCGCATTATTCATAGCGAGAGCAACAGCCAGGGACCAGACGACAAACCTGAACAGATTTCTCGTCATGGGCACCAGCATGTCATCCAGATCGGTCTCTTTTTTTTCCGTCATCGGCACGACATAATGCTCCACCAGTGCGTCAGCGGTTCTTGATACAAGCCATGCGATATCGAACACTGTCAGAATATAAAATATTCTGCCGGTCCACAGCTCGCCCGCGGGGGAAAGCGTCAGGAGCTTCAGACTGTACCAGATCGCGGCCAGCACACCTGCCAGCACCACCGGCTCCTCAGTCATATCCACCAGAATGTCATCCAGTTTTGTCTCTGTCTTTTCGGTCAGTTTTTTAAAAATATTGCAGGATATCCAGTACATAATCTTTCCGGCAAGAATGGAAAACGCAATCAGTGTCAAGGTTGCGGCCCATTGCCAGACGGAGTTGCCGTAATATGTTCGGCTCAGAATTTCCTCCAGCGAAAATTTGCTTCTTTTGGAAGCATGCTGGCCCGCATAATGTTCTGTTTTGGCGGCACGCGGCGATATATCCTCATAAAACCCCCAGTTTCGGATGTGCTGTCCTCCCATGGCCATATGATACCACCCTTTCAGCCGAGGATTTACCAGGTACTGAGCAGTTTCAAAGTAAATCGGAAGAATTGCACATTCCTCTTCTGTGAGAATCTGTTCGGCGCGCCTGTAAAATGCCTTTCTTTGTTTCGGATCTGTATTCTGCTGGGCCTTGTCCATCAGTTCCGCAAATTCAAGGTTCTCCCAGCCGATCCGGTTTGAGGAGTTGAATGGGTGAAGCACTTCATTCAGGAAATTATTGGCATCCGGATAATCCGCGCACCATCCCATGCGGAAGATATGGGGGGTATTGGGCTGGGAAATGGCCTCAACATAAGCGGCCCATTCCCGTCCGTCCGTTATGACATTGATGTTCAAATAGTGTTTTAAAAGCGTCTGGACGGCCTGGGCAAACTTCCTGTGGGTTTCAGAGACGTTGTATGTGAGGGTGATGTCGGGAAACCCTTCGCCTCCGGGATATCCGGCTTCAGCCAGCCATTTCTTTGCCTGCACGGGATTAAAACGGATTCCGACCCCTTCGGCGGGACTGACAGCTCCGAAAATCGGGGGGCGGGTGTATGTTGTGGCTGGTTCATCGTCCCCTTCGCCGATGGCTTCGAGCAGCATTCGGCGATCAATGGCCGCGCATAAGGCTTTCCTGACCAGAATGTCATCCACAGGGGGACGCTTTACGTTAAATCCATAAGCATAAGTGCAGAAACTGGGCTCGTTCCTGTACTCCTGCCCTGTTACGGGATTGGATCTGATGCGGGGGATTTCCGTGATCGGGAGCCGCAAACATCTCCCACCGAGAATATCAAGATCGTTATTTTCATACATCAGCAGGCCTGCATAACTTTCAGGCACGATATAATAATGTACTTCGGGGATGGCAACCTTGTCAGCATCATAATAATCGGGATTCTTCCTGAGTATCATCATGTTGCCCTTTTTCCAGGCAGACAGCATGTAGGAGCCGTTGGTCTGAATATTCTGTGGGGCAGTCCATTGGTCGCCGTATTTTTCAATGACTTTTCCCGGGAGTGGCCGAAAGACCCATATTCCTGCCATTGCCGGAAAATAGGCTGCGGGATGGTTGAGCCGAAATTCAACTGTAAAGTCATCTGTTGCAGATACGCCCACGGCCGATGCGTCTTTAATCTCACCGCTGTTTACGGCTTGGCTGTTCTTGAGGATGTACAACATATAGGCATAAGGGGAGTTGGTTTCCGGACGGATATTCCGCCGGACCGCCCAGACCATATCATGTGCCGTAACCGGTTCTCCGTTGGTCCAGGTGACATCTTTTCGCAGATAAAAACGGCAGGTTTTTCCGTCTTCACTGATATCCCAGTGGCTTGCCAGTTCAGGAAGCACTTCATAAGTTTCAGGGTCGAAATCGGTCAGCCCCAGAAATAACTGCTCAGTCACCTCAATAGATGCTTCGTCCAAAGTAAGTCCCGGGTCAATTGTCGGTATGACACCTTCAATGGAAAGCCTCAGATGGGGTGGATATTCCGCTTCGGCGGCCAAGCCACCTGTTATGGCAGACAGGGAGAGGATCGCTGCCCATATCACGGGCAATAAAGCAAATTTTATTTTAATATCAATCAGGTACAATTCCATTTCCAGATTCAGCAAACTCTGTGTACAGGACAAGAAGTGTGGGCGGTTTACACTTTTTCCGATTTGCAGGCAGTTGCAGAATTGTTCTGCGGTAAGGTGTTACATAAAAAGGATGCTCAATATTATTATTTTCACATTTTACTGCTTGACTTTCCATCATAAAAAGATTATTTAACATCTTAATGTATTTAAAGTCAATAGTTATTTTTTTGCAACCAATTGCTTTCAGTGATATAATGGAAACTTGTTTGAGTAAGATTTCAGATAATAATGATAAACCCCAGACAAAAAATTTTCAAGGATTCTGAAAATGACCTGACAATAAATTGCCAAAATGAAGGACTGAAAATCGAAAATCTTTATTTCCACATCATCGGCCCCCTGAACCTCAGCATTGCCAGATCCGAATGTGTGGGTGTCACAGGCCCGTCCGGAGCTGGAAAGACCCTTTTCCTGAGAGCTGTTGCGGACATAGACCCTTGTACTGGCAAAATTTCCCTTCACGGAACTGAATCCGTCCTGGCACCTCCCCCTGAATGGAGAAAGCAGGCGGGCTTACTTCCATCTGAAAGCGTTTGGTGGTTTGATACTGTGGGAGAACATTTCCCCGTATCCCAGAATGAATATTGGAAACAGAAGGATATTAAATGTTTTGAAGCTCTGAGTTTTGAAACAGATGTTCTTAACTGGAAGATAAGCAGACTGTCCAGCGGAGAGCGCCAGCGTCTGGCCATACTGCGCCTGATCGCCAACCGGCCTAAGGCACTGCTCCTTGATGAACCCACAGCAAACTTGGATGCCGAAAATATCACGCGGGTTGAAAAATTCCTTGAAACCTATAGGCTTGAAAATCAGGCAGCGGTTATCTGGGTCAGCCATGATATTGAACAACTGGGAAGAGTTTCAAACCGACGTTTCCTGCTGAAAAACAGCACATTTACAGAATTGCAGTTTGATGTTTGATGTTTGATGTTTGATGTTTGATGTTTGATG
>JAOZLU010000889.1 GCA_029934695.1 Desulfobacterales bacterium
CCAAAGAGTCAGTTTCCGCAAAACCGAATTCGCCGTCCTCCTGCTGAATCTGGGGGATTATCTCCAGAAAGGCATGCAGGCCTTCCTCTGCCACCTGAACATGGTTCAGTCCGGCATCTTCCGCCTCCGCATAAGCTGTCACACTGATAATCAAAGCTGCCGCAAACACCAGGGCAGCCATCACATTTCTCAAAGTTTTCAAATCATTTTCTCTTTATCTTTAAAAGTTGTTTGCTGACAGAAAAATATTCTGCCTGTCTTTGCAAAAAAATACTCCGTCCCGCATTTCAGGACAGCAAGTCCCGCAGGACGAAATAATTGTGTGTATCCGGAAGCTCAAACTTTCCGTATAATAAGGATACACATTCCGGGAGAGACCACACTCATCCCTGATCAGGCCCGGCCTGCTCTCCCTTGCAGCCTGCCCCTCACACATCACCTCCTTTCAGGAAAACGGAATTTTTCCCTGTATCTGTTGCGGAACACCTTCGGCAAGCTCAGGCACCTCCGCAGGAAACATACATCAGCCCGGGGAACCCTCATCCGAACAGACCTCCTCATAAGCTTTGATGCGGTCGGTTCCGGTGATCAGGGTGAAATGCCATCTGTCTTTCGAGAACCAGCTGTACAGTTCGTAACCTTTTGCCGATTCGGGAAGGTGAGGAATGTTGATAATCATTCCTCCACTTTCTGCATCATATACGCCGACCGGCAGTTCATCCCAGGGTAAGGAGGGCATCTCCAAGCAGTCTCCTCCCCAGTATCCGGTTGTCACTTTTTTTGTCAGCCTGCCGTCAGCGTCGTAGGCGTATGTCATATGAGGAGAATAGATTTTACCCCTGTCTCCGTAGCCGGGTTCGTTTTTTATCAGATTCCCGCGGGCATCATAGGTGAAGACAGCGGAACACCTGACATCTCCCTCCTCACCCACAGACTCTTTTCTCACCATTCTGCCCCCGGCATCATAGGTGTAAATATAAGTGTATGAGTGGGCATAGCGGACCGGCCCGAGTTCGGCCTCCGGCCCCTGGTACACTTCCTTTGTCATGTTCCCGTCCGCATCGTAGGCATAAGTGAAAACTTCGGTCCCGTAATCACTCCTGTCAGTCTCTTTTTTTATGATATTTCCGTCACCGTCATAAGTGAGTGTATGAGACAGGAGCATATAGACAGTGCCGTCTTCCTCATGTTTTTCTTTTATCAGATTGCCCCGGTCATCATAGGTGTATGTGTGAACATAGGATCCGGATTCACTTTCAGTCAGATTTCCCCCGGCATCATAAGTGCGTGTCTCTGTGCGGCTGCGATCCGGAATGCCGTCAGCATCATCATCGGTTTCCACCTTTTCCACGGCATTATTCCCCTCCCTGGTGAAAGTATGATATTCAATCTGATCCGGGGAGTGGTCTCCGTCCCGGTCATATTCCGCCCTGGCCAAATTGCCTTCGGCATCGTAGCTGTAGTTTGATATCAGCCTTCTCAGCCAATATTCGTGCCGGATGTGTCTGCTTTCCGTTGAGAGAGTGTCATGTCTGTCATATATCGTTCCGTGCCACGGATAGGCTGAAAAAACCGTGATATCGGGAACGGAGACATGGAAGAAATTGACATCTATCCTCCCGGTGATATCAAACCATATTTTGACATATACCTCGGGATTATTCTCACTTCCCCAGGAAACATCGGCCGGATCCGCATAAAAATATCCCCAGATCACGCTGTCTCCTCTGGGAGTCATGTCCTCCCCGCCTTTCCTGAAAACCGCCTCGGTGAGGCCGTCTTCCGTATGGATGAGGGCATCAATCTGAAAATCATAGACAGAATCATTGATAACCTTGTAACCAGCGCCGCAGGCTTGTCCGCCGATCATGCAGACCGCGACCAGAGGCAGGATTGCCAATGCCATAATCTTTTTCATTATCATTTTTTCCTCCTTCAGTAATTATGAGTTCCTCCAGCACTCGGCTCGGACTGACAAATCCGAACCATTTCCGCCGGATTTGTCAATCAGGCGGAAGCAGCCGGAAAAGAAGTTACCTGCTCAGTTTCCCTGGCGCAAACCCATCCTCCGAGTTCATATCTGTATGGTACCCGGCACTGTTGTAGAACTGAATTGTTCTAAGCAGCTCGTTCAGGCCGATGCGCCAGTCCTGAGGCGAGTAGTCCGAGTCATGGGGGCGGCATGTCTGATTACCGCCCTTTCCCGGTGTGTAGCCATCC
>JAOZLU010000890.1 GCA_029934695.1 Desulfobacterales bacterium
CCGGGTTTCCTCCCACACAGTAACCTTTTTTCCTGTACACAGATGTTTAGCATAAATTCATACGAATTGTCAAAGCACGGACAAGGATTTTTTTTGGATCATTCATAAGCAGCTTCAAAAGCATTTTTTATGATTTCTATTCTGAACGTATCGTCATTTTCCTCTTTTGTTCCCAATCTCTGAATATTTCCTGCCTCCGGCCTCCGGGATGAAAGCGTTACCACATCAAATCTTGCTTTTGCATTACTCTGTTTTGTGGCTTTAAGATAATATAAGGCCAGCATCAGAATCTTCTTCTGCTTTTTTGGTGTGACAGCCCATTTCGGATTTCCAAAATGATCTGACCTTCTGGCTTTGACTTCCACAAAGACAATCGTATCCCCATCTTTTGCAATAATATCAATTTCACCCTGTTTTGTACGATAATTCTGTTCCAGAATGCTGTACCCGTTCCTTACAAGATGCCTGGCCGCAACACCCTCACTTTTTTTGCCAAATTGCTGATATCTGTTCAACATGCTGTATATACTTTTTAACTGAATAATTTCATCATGTTGTTAGCACAGCAACTTACAAGTTCGTCCCCTCTCTTATATAATAAGTACCTGGCCAAAAATTTTCCGGGATTTTTTCCAGAGAAAACAGCTTTCACAAACCGCGGATGAACACGGATGAACGCTGATGAGTCCGCCGTCCGCGTTCATCTGCGGTTCACAATATGCAAATACCTTAAAACATATATGGCCAGGTACTTACTGGGGTGATGAATCTGTTGTTGATGCTCTCAAAAAGCTGATCCCGTTTTTGTTCCGGCTATTTTGTAACCGACTGATTTTTAAGTTAAAAAAATTAGGTGGAACAAAAACGGGCTCACAATTGGCAACTCTGTTTGTGACATTTTCATCAGCCCAGGTACTTACTTAGATAAGAGGGAACGAATTTACGAGTTGCTGCACTAGTACACCAACTCGTAAATTCGTCACCCCCTCTCTTATATAATAGATACAAGGGGGTGACGTATTTATGATTTGCTGTACTAGGTTACTTTTAACTTTCCACTGCTGAGTTTATATATTCTTTTACCCCTCTGAAACTGCACCTGTGAATGGGACAGCACCCAAATTTCCGGATTGCCTCTTTATGTGCACGGGTCGGATATCCCTTGTGTCTGGCAAACCCGAACTGGGGGTAATCCTGATGATACCGTTCCATCAGTCTGTCACGGGTCACCTTGGCAATAATGGACGCAGCAGCAATGGAAACGCTCAACGCGTCGCCATGTGTCACCGGTTCTTGCGGAATATCTGACAAAATCCGGAATGTGCCGTCTATAAGGAGGTAATCCGGCTGCGGACTGAGATTGTCAACTGACACGGACATGCAAAGAAGAGATGCCTGAAGAATATTAATACGATCTATTTCTGTGGAATCAACGATGCCGATGCCAATTGAAAGGGCATGCTCATAAATTTTTCCGTACAGATAATCCCGCTTTTTCGGGCTTAATTTCTTTGAATCGTTTATACCGGGAACCGGAAAAAGAGCCGGCAGTATTACTGCTGCCGAAACAACCGGACCGGCCAAAGGTCCCCGGCCGGCCTCATCAACGCCTGCAATTATCGAAAAGCCCTTTTTTTCGGCTTTTTTTTCATAGTTTCGCAAATCTGCCATTAGTCATTTATTATTGGTCATCAATCATCTGTCATCTGCTCTTCTGACGAATGGCCAATGACCAATCCTTTAAAATCGGCGTTCTTTTATTCTTGCAGACTTGCCTCTCAGTTTACGCAGATAGTATATCTTTGAACGACGGACCCGCCCCCGCGAAACCACTTCAATTTTATCAATGACAGGAGAATGGAGCAGGAAAACACGCTCAACCCCTATGCTGTAAGAAACTTTCCTTACAGTAAATGTGGCGTTTGACATGCCGTTTTTCTTGCTGATGACAACGCCCTGAAACGCCTGGATGCGCTCTTTTTCTCCTTCCTTGATTTTAACATGCACTTTGACAGTATCACCTGGAATAAAGCGGGGCACGTCAAGCCGCATCATTTGCCGTTCCAATTGTTGCACTATATCCATAAATATATCTCCCTCTTCGACTGGAAACTCAGAACACTAAGTTTTTTAAGTTTTAAGTTTTAAGTTTGCGTTTACGCATCTAACATCTAACATCTAACATCTAACATCTAACATCTAACATCTAACATCTAAC
>JAOZLU010000891.1 GCA_029934695.1 Desulfobacterales bacterium
AGTTTTTCAAAGTCCGTTTTATAATTTCCTGTATAAGAACAAAACTTGATAAAACTTCCGAAGTTTTGAAAATTTCGGAAGTCCTTACGGAGGTTATCCTATGAAAATCAGCTATTTAGAAATCAGGGCATATCATCAGTTCAAAGATTTCACGCTATGTCTGACGTATCCCAAAGGTCATGAAAAAGAAGGAATGCCTTTGGACAAGGTTTGCCTTATCGGGCAAAGCGGGACCGGAAAGACAAGCTTGCTGAACATTTGCAGGGCGTTTGTCACCCGGGATGCCAGCCATGCAGGTTCTGACATGAGGCATATTATGGCAGTCTCTTATCTGAAAGGAGGGATGAAAGTCATTTCAACACTCAGACACGGCAGGCTTGTTCATGAATATCCTGATGAAAGAGAGTCTGAAAACATGGCGCATCAGCGGGAATATTGGGAAGAACGCTATCCGGATACAAATATTCTGATCTCATTTCCCGCGGAGATCAACACAAACCTGAATCAGATTCTGCAAGAAAAAAACTCGGATAATCCCATGGACTATCTGAAGACCGATTCCGAACTGGCAAAGGAACCGGGTGGGAAAGGTGCTGAAGACAGAATTTTTGATTTTGAGAGGAACAATGTGCTGGAGGTGTGGAACCGCATTCTGAAAGACATCAATGATTACAAAGTGGAGGATCTGAAATACGGTCAGCGGACAACAAAGGCACTGAATATCAGCATTGAGGAGGGGGAACGTGTGTTTGAGGAGTTCAGGAAATGGAAAAAAGACTGCCCGAACCCCCTTGAAAATCTAGCGCATCAGTTGAATCCGATTCTGAACAAATTTTATCTAAAGATAAAAAAGGATTTTGATTTTGAGTCCGCGGATGACCTCAAATTCGTCAAAATCACGACACTGAGCGGTGTGGAAGTGCCATATAACGGATGGAGCACCGGAACCAAACAGGTCATTCTGACGGCCACGCCGATTTTCAAGCTGGACACGAAAGACACGGTGATACTCATAGATGAGCCTGAACGGTCATTATATCCTGATATTCAGACCGGAATCGTGGACGACTACACCCGTCTTGCGCCCCGGGCCCAGTTCTTTTTTGCCACCCATTCGCCCATCATCGCCTCGTCATTTGAACCCTGGGAAATCGTGGAACTCAGGTTTGGCAAAGACGGCCATGTTTATCGTGAGAAATACTATGAAGGGGAAGATCATGTCCGCAACTATTCCATTGATCCCCGTTTTCTGAGGTGGGATGGTATTCTGATGCACATATTTGATCTGAAAGTCGAAGGGAATGAGGCATTCAGAACCAAAGCACTGACAAAAGCCTGCCGGCTGAACGCGAAGCTGAAAAAGCTCAGGGCGGAAAGCAGGATTGAAACAGAAGAGGGCAGAAAAACCTTGGCGGAATTTGAATGGCTCGCCCAAAAACTGGCATGGAGGTTTGATGAGAAAAGTTGACAAAACTGAGATTCTCGCCAATGAATATGCGTCGTGGATCGCTGAGTATGAGAAAATCTCCCGAAAGCATGTTGGATATTCTGCCTCTCATAAATATTATAAGGACGTGCTGGTCAGTCTGCTCTGGTGTCAGGGAGGCGTTTGTGCATATACGGAAATTTTCATTGCAAACAGGGAAAGATGCGGCCCTGACAATTTTGATGAGCAGGGGAGATATATGGAGCGGGGAAAGGAGGAATCCGGGTTTGCAGCCCAGCTCGACCACTTTGACAGCACTCTGAAAGCGGCAGAAGGTTGGAAATGGGACAATTTTTTTGCGGTTTCAGACAAAATCAATGTTCAGAAGAGAAACAAGTCTGTGGATTATATTCTCAAACCTGACACACCGGAATACGATCCTCACAGATTTCTGGGGTATGACAGGGATCGTCACATCTTTCACGCCAACCCGGACTTGGAAGATGAATGCATCATTGAACGAGTTGAGGAGATGATTGATCTGCTGGGGCTTAACTACGGCACAATCAGAGATAATCGGATTCGTTACTTGTCGCTTATTCTGAAGAGGCTTTCTCTGGATTTGGAAGAACCTGTTTATCAGTTCTTTACGGCGTATCAGATGTGCAGAGAATGATTTCAGGAAGATATATCTTGGCAGTATTTTCCAAAGAGCAAACCAGCCATCCTGCTCTCGGGGGATTGATAAATCCCCGGCCGGGTTCGGATTTACCAATCCGAACTGAGCGAGG
>JAOZLU010000275.1 GCA_029934695.1 Desulfobacterales bacterium
TTGGCCGGATTCGATTTTTTCAAGGAGTTCTTTTACAGGCATACATTTATCCATTTAAGCGTTCTTCGCACATTGTTTTTCCATGATCATTCAGGACACCCATCAACTGGCCGGCTTTCCTGACATCTAATTCCTTGTCTGCCAGTTTCTGAAATATTCCGAGTAATTCATCGTCAGTCGCCTGAGGTGAGGCAAATCGCACAGGAGGTTGTGCAGGCAGCGGCTTGCTCCGGAATGACCGTACAGAAAAATCATCCATACGCACAACAACCTGACCCGAGGCATCTGTCAGACGAATCGCAAATTTTTTGACACCCCCTTTTCCAGTCCCTGAAAGCGAAGCATACGCATAAGATGTTTTGGGCACAGACCTTATGATCTCCATCTCACCCAGGGCAAAAGGAAGATACTGATGTCCCCCAGACTGATGATCTCCTCCGTTGAGAGTGAGCAGGATCACCGTCTGAAAAGCGCCGTCCATCAGAGCAGGATGCAGAAAAAACTCATCAAAAGACGGATGAAGATGCTGTGGCAGGTTCATACGGGCAAGGGCTTCAGTTCCGTTGGAGTTCAATGTTTCGATGCTCTGAAATCCCGGACCATACCTAAATCCCAAAGAATCGCATAAGGCATAGAATTCGGAACTGGTTTTTGAATGAATGCACCGTTTTTTAACGGCTTCAATGTCAATTCGCCTGGCTCCGTTTCCAGAAGGAGTTCCAGGTCCATAAAAAAGCTTTCCCTGGGAACAGAGCATTGGCTGATCATCTTTCGCAAATGCAGATATCTCATACTTGACCGTCCGATCCTGATTCATACACAGGGAGATATGCGCTTTTGGTGAAAGTTCCGACAGAATCGGCTTTGCCCAGACAATGTCCCGGATCTTCCAAACTTTTCCCGAGCCTGCCATTTCAGCGGCTGCCCGTGCCATTTCAATATAGGCAACGCCCGGAAGCATTTTTTTATCCTCAATCCTGTGATCGGAGAAGTAAAATTCGTTCCCTGTAAAACATACAGCAAATTTCTGCTCCTCCAACGTGGAAATATTCCGGTCGATCAGAGGATGGAGTTTTGCAGGCTGTTCCCGAACAGAAATACGCTCCTCTGATTCGGGTATCCAGTACCGCTTTCGATCAAAAGGATAAGTGGGAAGGGGAACGCGGCCGGCCGTGCCTTCCGGATACAGCATACGCCAGTCAGTCTCCGTATCTCCGGATACCCATATCAGCGCCAGCCTGTCAAGGTTCCGACTTTCAAGCAATGCCTTTACCATTTCCGATCCCTGGGTCCCTTTCGGCAGAACGTCAGATATGTCTCCTTTTTTCACGTTTCCTGTATAAATTTTCTCTGAATTCTCGGAGTCTGCGCAGAACTGTTCCAGCCGCTCTGTGAGTTCCTCAGTATCGGACACAATAAGAGCCAGTCGTGACGGCATGGCTTCTCTGCCGATCTGAAGGGTACAGGCAATTCTGGGAAGAGAATATTGAGAATTTTTTTTCAGAAAACTCACGAGTTTCCGGGCATACACGTTCAGCCGTTCCTCATTTTTTGCGGAAAGGAGGATCAGTTGCGGGTCACCCGTTGATGAATGATTCCCGTGGTCTGACTGAGGGTATGATTCAAGCACAATATGTGCATTGCTCCCCCCTGCACCAAAGGAACTGATTCCGGCTCTCAGGGGAAGGGGATCGCCATTCTCGTCCCTGGGCGGCTCCCATGGTCTGGTCTCGGTGACAATATAAAAAGGTGTCTCTTCCAAGTGAATATAAGGATTCAGTTCTTTCATATTGAGACTGGCCGGAAGTTTTCCATGTTTCATGCTCAGAAGGATTTTGAGAAATCCCGCGATGCCTGCCGCGGCTTCGAGATGACCGATGTTGGTTTTGACAGACCCGAGCCCGCAAGAGGGGGTTTCGGGCGAGGGTTTTTCCCATTTCTGGTACAGATGCTCAAAAGCCTTTTTTAAGCCGTTAATCTCTATGGGGTCCCCTAATTCCGTACCAGTGCCGTGAGCATCAATATATGTCACCGTCGTCGGATCAATCCCGGCTTCTTTGTAAGCGTTTATCAATAACTCAGCCTGTGCGTTCGGATTGGGTGCGGTCAGGGAATTGGACCGTCCTCCGTGGTTGACCGCGCTCCCTTTGATAACGGCACAGATATGATCCCCGTCTGCCTGGGCATTGCTCAGAGGCTTTAACAATACTGCACCTGCACCTTCCCCTCTCACATACCCGTTCGCATCCTTGTCAAAGGTTTTGCACTTGCCGTCCCTGCTCAACATGCCTGCCTTGGTGAGAGCGATATGGATGAAGGGATTGAACAATGCACTGACACCTCCGGCAATGGCAGCTTCACACTGCCCCGTGCGGATCGCTTCAACAGCCCTGTGAATTGCGGTGAGAGAGCTTGAACAAGCCGTAATAACGGTTTCACTCGGTCCCTTCAGATCAAGCAGATAGGAGATGCGGTTCGCAAGCATTGCCTGGTTCATGCCAGTTACCATATACGCTTCAATGTGAATATTCTCTGTCTGCAAAAGGTCGCTGTA
Source organism: Desulfobacterales bacterium (assembly GCA_029934695.1). GTDB lineage: Bacteria > Desulfobacterota > Desulfobacteria > Desulfobacterales > 4be13 > JAOZLU01. The sequence continues at coordinate 2,555 of JAOZLU010000275.1, forward strand.
ATCCGTGGTGGTGGTTCCGGCAAAAACACCGATCTTTTTTCCCGACAGATCAGAGGCTTTTATCCCCGCATCCTCAATACACGTCCATGCCATCTCCAGGAATATCCGATGCTGAGGATCCATAAGCTCTGCTTCCATAGGCGATATTCCGAAGAAAGCCGCGTCAAATTTATCCATATCCTTGAAAAAGCCGCCCCATTTCGCATCTGTTCTGTTCGGCTCCCTCAGAGGGTCACCGTAATACGCTCTCCAGTCCCATCTGTCCTGGGGAATTTCCGTAATCAGATCCTCCCCGTTTTCCAGATGCTGCCAGAAGCTGTCAAGGTCTTCTGACTGGGGCATGACCCCGCTCATGCCGATGATGGCGATGGGTTCCGGGAAACCGGTTCGCGGGCGGCTTGCAGTGACCGGTTCGGGCCGCGCCTGTCTGACAGGTTCCGGGACAGCAGATACTGTTTTCATCGCATCAGGATAATAGTGCTGAATCATAATATCTCTGTTATTCTCAAGCATGAATGTCGCAAAGGAAGCCAGAGACGAATATTCGAAAAAAACCGCAGGCGTTATCCGGGCCGAGGTTGTGCCGAAATCATACTTTTTATTAATGAGACTTGCAAATTCTGTCAGTGTGATGGAATCAAATCCGTATCCGTCAATATTATCCTCTAAAAAGATGTTATTTTCATTCATCTTTAAAATCTTCGATACGATTTTAACCAAGTCGGTCCGGATGTGATCCATCAGAGCAGCGTCATCCACGCAGGTTCGGGGTTCGACCTGGGAACTCGCATCTTTCCCCGGATATCCCGAATCCAACATAGTATCTTTCACCTCCGGCCTCCAGTTTCTCACCCCCGCTCCCTGGTTTTTCGTGCCGAGCCAACACTGATCTTTTGAAAACGGATATCCAGGCAGGGGAACGCGCTTATGTGTCCGGTCCGAATGGAGCAGTTTCCAGTCAACATGCGCGCCTGAAACCCACAACTGCGCCAGTTTTCCGAGTTTTCCTTTTCTGACGAGCCCGGCAATGAATTCTTTTCCCTCTTCTTCTTCAAACAGAAATCCGGACGCGGCTTTGTCGGTTCTGATATTTCCCAGAAAAAGGTTTTCTGCGTCCGGCTTTTTTTGGATAAACCGGTTCAGAGCCGCTTTCAGTTCATCAGTGTCCGAAACCAGGAGTGCCAGCCGGTGTTCCATTGGTTTTCGGCCCGTCTGCAGGGTATAGGCCATGTCTGCAAGCGTGGGAAGCGGGTTGCTGTTCCGTTTATCCAAAAATGCCATGAATTTTCTGACGTACGCGGTGAGCCGGTCTTCATTTTTGGCAGACAGCACGATGATCTGCGAGGATTGGCTTACGGATTCAGAGGAGACGGGACGCGGGTATTCCTCGACGACGACATGGGCGTTTGTCCCGCTGAAACCAAAGGAACTGATAGCAGCCCGTTTCGGTGTCTTCGGGGGCGTTGTCCATTCCGTAAACCGGGTGTTCACATAAAACGGTGTCTCCTTGAAACCGATATGTCTGTTTTCCTTTCTGAAGTGGAGAGAAGGGACCAGTTTGCCATGTCTGAAGCATAGCAGCACTTTGATCAGACCGGCAACGCCGGCAGCAGCCTGGGGATGCCCGATATTCGTTTTCACGGAACCTATCGCGCAGAACTGCCGCGAGTCAGAATACTTCCGAAACGCATCCGTGAGTGCCTGAACTTCGATGGGATCCCCGAGTTCTGTGCCAGTTCCGTGGGCTTCCACATAACTGATGGTTTCAGGATTGATATGATATCTCTCATAGACATCTGTTGTCAGCTCAGTTTGTGAAGGTGCGCTCGGTGCGGTGATGCCGTTGCTCTTGCCGTCCTGGTTGATTCCTGATCCTCTGATGACCCCGTAAATGTGATCCCCGTCTCTCCTGGCCGAATCCAGAGGTTTCAGGAGAACTGCGCCGACACCTTCCCCCGGCACAAAACCGTCCGCGCGGTCATCAAAGGTTCGGCATCGGCCTTTGGCTGACAACATTCCGCCGGCACCTGCCAGAATATAAATCTGTTCGGTGGTCATCAGTTGGACTCCGCCTGCCAGAGCCATGTCGCTTGTGCCTGAGCGGATGCTCTCACACGCGAGGTGGATGGATACGAGTGAAGCGGAGCAGGCTGTATTCACTGCGATACTCGGGCCTTTCAGATTTAAAAAATATGAAATCCTCGCTGCCAGAATCGAGGTTGCATTTCCGGTAAAAAAACGGATATCCGCTGCAAATTTATCCGTAGGATAATCGTTGAAATTGACCCCCGCAAAAACGCCGCATTTTTTTCCGTCCAGTTCTTCAGGCGAATATCCCGCGTCCTCCAGCGCGTGCCAGGCTTCCTGAAGAAAGAGCCGCTGCTGAGGGTCTGCCAGTTCAGCTTCCTTGGGGGAGATACCGAAAAAAAGCGGATCAAATCGGTCAATATCAGATAAAAATCCGCCGTATTTGCAGGATAATCCGTCTGCGTCCCACCGATCCGGAGGGATTTCTCTGACGGAATCTTTTCCGGCAATCAGATTCTCCCAGAACTGATTCACATCCTCGGCATCCGGAAACCTTCCTGATATGCCGATAACCGCGATATCCGAGAGCATTGTTTTGTCTCCCGGTTCCTCCGGAGATCTGTCATAACTGATGACGCGTTCATGCGCGGAATCCTCTGCCGGTTCTCTTCCGAACCGTTCTGAATGGATTGCATTATGCATATCCGGAGATGTAACTGCGTCCGGATACGCAACCGTATCACCGAATTCACTCTCAATGTGTTCAATCAGCTTCTGAAGGGTCGGATAATTGAACAGGTCAGTCATCCTTAAACTGATGTCAAGCTCTTCATTGATACAGGTAATAATTTCCACGGTTAAAATCGAATTTATGCCGAATTCCTTATAAGATGCATCTTTGTCAAATTCCTGTTCTTTAATCTGAAGAACACTTGTCAGACTTTCGACAACCTTTTCTTCTATAAAGCGTCGCTTTTCATGATCCTGAGACGTGTTCCGGGCCGCGTCTCGGATGGGGCATACAGATTTCTGCTCTTGCGGAGACGACGGTTCCGAAAGTATGTCCCGCTTTATCTCACCGTTGCTTTCAGAGATCAGAATATGCTGGGGAAATGTCTGAGCATCAGAATCCGGCCGGCCAAGGCGCAATACAGGCTCAAAGCCCTGTTCCCCGAGAATCTGCTTCCAGGTATCCGAACTCAGCAGAGGGCTGCCTTTCAGCCGGACTGTTTCATCCTCAGACAGCCACCAGCCTTTCAACATTCCAAAGGTCAGCGTGAGATGCTCCGGGAGGGTTGTCAGTTCGTTCAGGATCAGCCAGCCGTTGGTCTTTAGGAGGGATTTTGCATTGCCAAGGGTCTTTCTGATATTCCGGGTGGCGTGAATCACATTTGTGGCAATAATCAGATCAAAGCTCCCGGCCGTGTATCCCTGTTCAGCAGCATCGTTTTCGATATTCAGAACCTCGAATGCCAGAAAAGGATAAGCACTGCCATAATGTTCCTCTCCGTATCTGACAAATTTTACGGAAATATCTGAATAGACATAATGCAGGCGGTCTTTGTAATCCTGAACCGCTTTTAAAACAAAATCGCTTGTGCCGCCCGTGCCTGCGCCGATTTCCAGGATGCTGATTTTTTCTTCCTCAGCCATGGTCGGAACCCGGGCCTGAAGATATGACCTCACCGCCTCGGCAACTGACTGATTGAAATAGTCTGAAACGGGATTTCCCTTATAGATGCCCTGAACAAGTTTCTCGGATCCATCTGGAAACATGATCTCGACAGCAGATATTTTACCTGTCAGAATTTCAGGACAGTGACACGCGCAGGTTTCCAGCAGATTCACATAAGCAGTGATTTCCGGAAAGTCTGCCAGTATCTGCTGACAGGTTTCTCCCAGGCTTCCTGAGTCACGGTCTGCCGGAAAGGCTTGGGTAATGATAGTCTCTCCGTCATCGCGGATGAATGCGGCTTCGGCCAGTATCCTCAGCAGAGCGTCGAACAGACGGTCATATAATGGAATAATCCCGAGTTGTTCTTTTAAACCGGCTTTGTCATACAGTTCATTCCCTTGGCGGAAAACGCCCATTCGCTGAAATGCATCCAACAGGAAAGACCGCCCCAGTTCTCTGAGTTCGTCAAAACCCGAGCGGAGATGTTCTGACGTTTCGGGATCAGTGTCATGGCTTATGATCCGGGGTGCTGTGTCAGAAAGAAGACGCGGAACAGCAGGATAGCGTTCAATAAGAATTTCTTTTTTATCTCCTGCCTCGGAAGTTTCGGAAGTCTGAACTGCCTCTGCTGTTGGTAAAGCATGGCTTACCCTGTCAACCAGGGGAAGCAGCTTCTGCGGGCTGCCAGAAGTGATTTCCGGGAAAACGATCCAGTGTCGGTCTCCGCCAAAGGGATAGGTGGGCAGGGAGACGCGGTTCGGAGTACCTTGGGGATACAATAACCGCCAGTCGATTTTCACGCCCATCACCCACAGTTGGGCCAGTTTGTCAAAATCTCTTTCATTCATAACCGCTTTGACAAACTGTTTTCCCGGTTCTCCGGAGACCAGAAGCACTGCGCTTTTATTTTCCTTTTTTGCATTTCCTGTAAACAGGGATTCTATATCCGGTTTGTCCTGGCAATACTGCTCCAGCTTCTCTGCCAGTCCCCCCATATCCGGGACCACTGCTGCAAGCCGTTCTTCCATGGGGGAGCGTCCGGTTTGGAGGGTAAAGGCAATCTGTGCCAGGTCATAAGAGGATGAAGCAGGAATCGCCCTGAGAAAGTCTGCCAGTTTTCGGGCGTAAGCTTTGAGACGTTCTCTGTTTTTTGCCGAAAGCACAATGATCTGAGGGCCGTCATGGGATAAGGGGTCTCTGTTTTCGGAGATATATTCACTGACAATGATATGCGAGTTGGTTCCGCTGAAACCGAAAGAGCTGAGACCTGCAATACGCGGCGTTTGGCTGTCCCATGGCATACCGCCATCAGGGACAATGGCGGGAATTTTTTCAAGAGAGATGTGCGGATTTAACTCATTGAAATGGAGATGGCGCGGGATGTGCCGGTGCTGCATGGACAAGATGATTTTGATCAGCCCGGCAATGCCGGCCGAGGCTTCTGTATGTCCAATATTCGTTTTTACGGAACCGATAACCAGAGGGCGATCTTCCGGACGGTTCTCTCCATAAGTTTCTTCCAACGCCTTTATTTCTATGGAGTCTCCTGAGGATGTGCCAGTTCCGTGGGCTTCGATGTATGATATTTCCCCGGGAGAGACGCGGGATTCAGCCAGGGATCTTCTGATAACCGCTTTCTGTGCGGTCAGGCCGTTACTGGCACCGTCCTGATTGACAGCAGTTCCCAGGATCACGCAGCGGATGTTGTCATGATCTCTGACGGCTTTTTCAAGGGGTTTCAGGAGGATCACGCCGCAGCCTTCCCCGCGGATATATCCGTCCGCGGAAGCGTCAAAGGTTCTGCAACGGCCTGTGGGAGAGAGCATTCCGGCTCTGGAGAAGGTGATGCTCGGTTCCGGGGATAGGAGGAGGTTCACCCCCGATGCCAGTGCGAGATCGCATTCTCCGGTACGCAGACTCTGACAGGCCAGATGAACCGCTACAAGCGACGATGAACACGCTGTGTCAATGGAAATTGCAGGACCCCGGAAGTCGAAAAAGTATGCCAGACGGCCGGCAGCGGTGGAAAATGATGTTCCTGTGGTAAAGTGCGCGTCAAAATCTTCGGCCCGATTTCTTTTGGCTTGGAGCATCCTGTAATCATCGCCGGAAATACCGACAAAGACACCTGTTCGGGTTTTTTCAAGTTCTGCCGCATTTAATCCCGCATTTTCCAGAGCCTCCCAGTTCGCTTCCAGCAGAATCCGCTGCTGGGGGTCTGTATGTTCCGCTTCTTTCAGAGAAATATTGAAAAACTCGCAGTCAAACCGGTCTGCATGATTCAGAAATCCTCCGTCTTTTGTGATAATTTTGCCGGGTTTGTTCTGTGCGTCATAATATGCGTCAATATCCCATCGGGTTTTCGGGACCTGGGTAACGGCATCAGTCCCCTGGCGCAGCAGTTGCCAGAATGCGTCGGGATCGTCTGCCTGGGGAAACCGGCAGGCCATACCGATAACTGCGA
>JAOZLU010000276.1:0-7945 GCA_029934695.1 Desulfobacterales bacterium
TAAGGTTTGGGAATTTGAATTTTGGTCATTGAGATTTATTTGTTATTTGTCATTTGAGATTTATTTGTTATTTGTCATTTGTTATTTGTTATTTGAGATTTATTTGTCATTTGTTATTTGTTATTTGAGATTTATTTGTCATTTATTTGTCATTTATTTGCTGAATCCTGCATCGGAGCCCCTTGAGGTTGGGTGTGCCGAATTCTCTGCCGAGTTTTTCCGCGGAGGTGAGGATATTGAAGTTGGATTTTTCCCATTCATACTGATTCTCCGCTCTTCCTTCGGGGAACCACCATCCATAAGCTGCATACACAATCCCGGGAAGAACTGTGTCGGAGAGATGTGCAAACTGGGTGATGCTGCCGGAGCGTGTTTCAATCTGCACTTCATCTCCCTCACGGATGCTGTATGCCGCGGCTGTATCAGGATGAATTTCCGTGACAGGCCGGGGGCTGCGTTTCCTCAGTTTTTCCACCCATCGGTAAGACGAATGGAGATAATACCGGTCTTTCGCGCTGGTCAATACCAGGGGATAGTCCGGGTCATCGGCCTCAGGGGGGCCGGTAAATTCCGGCAGGGGAGGAAGACTGAATTTCTCAGCCCGGCTCAGACGCAGCTCAACTTTGCCGGTGGGTGTTTTGAAACCTGATTTCAGGTATTTCTGAAACTGATCCGCTCCTTTCAAATATCCCTGTTCTGCAAACTGGTCATAACTGAGCCCGCTCGGCTTCAGGAGCGCATCCAGGAAGTTCTCATAATCGTCATGCCAGTATTCCCCGGAAGTGAGCTGTTTGCCCAGTTCATTCAATATTTTCATGTCCGGCCAACAGTCCTCGGGCGGGTCAACCACTTTGGGGCGGGCCAGAATATATCCGTGCCCAAGCCCGTAATGGCCGATATCGTTGAATTCAAAGTGCGTGGCCGCTGGAAGCACAATATCCGCAAGGGAAGCCGTGGGTGTCATGAAGATATCGGCCACGGCAGAAAAATCAAGTTTCATCAGGGCATCAAAAGTTCCCTGACTGTCCGCGTACCCTACCAGAGGGTTAGAATATTGTATGTATGCCCCTTTCACCGGGTAGGGAAATTCTTTCTGCACAGCCTCTTTGAAAAACGCAGGAGGAACCGTCATCAGCCGGGGGATGGTGTCATGAGAGGCATGGATCATCTCTTTGGGCTTTGAGGGGATCAGATCGGCTCTCACAAACTTGCCAAGAGAGAGAATGTCAGGCTCGTTTGCATGAATATTGCCCCCGGGAATATCAAGATTTCCGCATATCGCCATCAGACAGACAAGGGCGCGGGCCGAGTCAAAGATGTTGATGTTCTGCTCAATGGCGTTTCCCCACTGAATGGCAGCCGGATGAGATTCCGCGTAACGCCTTGCAGCCTCCCGGATGAGATTCGCGGGAACCCGGGTGATTTCAGTCATCTTTTCCGGTGCATAGTCCCTGACGTGCGCCGCTAGTTCGTCAAAACCATGGGTCCGGTTTTGAACAAAGTCTTTATCATACAGCTGCTCTTCAATAACGACATTCAGAAACGCCAGGGCCAGGGCATTGTCTGTTCCGGGATTTATCTGGAGAAAGAATTTCGATTTCTTTGCAAGCTCCCTCTTCCTCGGATCAATGACAATCAGTTCGGTTCCCTGTCTCACCTGGTCTGTGAGCAGTTTGCATATTTCGCCTTCCTCATTGGTGGCAGTGATGTTGCTCCCCCAGAGCATCACCAGCTTGCTTTTGTGATGAAAATCCGCCACAGGATAAAATCCGCAGGTATGCATTCCGGTGATTTCACGGGGCGCGTGACAGACATCCTGAACCGCAACCACATTGGGCGAACCAAAAATGTTTGCCAGACGGATCAGAACAAAATGCTCCAGTCCTTTGGGCATTCCCTGACAGAAGGCCACGGATCTGGCACCGTGTTCTTCCTTAATTTTTAGCAGGTTTTCGGAGATGGTTCCAAGGGCCTCTTCCCATGATATTCTCTCCCATTTTCCTTCCCCGCGGTCTCCGATCCTTTTCAGGGGATGCCTGAGACGAGAAGGATGGGTGAGACGATCCGGAGATGCCAGTCCTTTGGGGCAGACATAGCCTCTGTTCAGGAAACCGTCCGGGTCGCCTTTGATATCCACAATTTTATTGTCTCTGACACCGACCAGCAGCGCGCAGCCCCCGTGGTCCATCCTGGCGCAGTGGGTTTTTGTCCAATGAATTTTGTTTGTCATACTGGCACCTCGTTGTTTAAAAATTGTCGTCAAATAACAAATAAATTTCAAGCATCAAACATCAGCATTTCACGCTAAATGCCCCGATAACAGTAGTCCATGCTGTGGCTGAGATGGGCCCGGCTCATCTATACTCTTCCAAGCAACTTGTTATAGTCTTCATGGCTCCCGATCCACATCCATACGACGCTATTGTCATATCGTTTTGCAATCGCACGATAACGGTAGCCAATTTTTATCCGCCAGATATCGGGTCTGATTTCCTCAAATTTCAGGGAGGGATGAAAAGGGTCTTCTTTCCAAAGCTTGTAAGAATTGTCTGCAAGTGTGCGGATTTTTCCCGGCAAATTCCAGTAGCATTTCCAGAACCGCTTTGTCGGCAGAGATATTATGGCCATGGCTGAATATCCTTATTTTCCATCGCCGCATCTGCCTCACGAATGAGAAAATCAAGATTCCCCTCATCAAAATCCCTGGCAATCTGACGATCCCACTCATCTCGACCTCCGGCCTTCTGCAAATCTTTCAAAAACTTCAAAACAGATTCAAGCTCGTCAGGAAGAAATTTGTCAATCGTATGTTGTATCCTGCTTTTCATTTCAGCAAGTCCGTCAGTTGTCTCCTTTGCATCATTCCTCAAAAACGTCTCATCCGTTAATTTGAAACCATCCTTAACTGCATAATCTGTTTTTCCCTTCAGAATACCCATTTGATAGGATTTCTTCTCCGCAAAAGCATTGCAAACCTCTGGCCCGTATTTCTGTAGAACAATGACCTCCACCTCTGACTGTTCAAAATATCTGGGCAGATTCAAAACAAGCTGCCCGTTTTTCACAACTGCATATTCTCTTATTGCCTGCATGTTATTTCTCCTCTGTGAATCAAAATATGTTCAATGATTTTAAGAATGTCTTTTGGGGAGCAAAAATTCGGTAACAGCAGTCACGTTCTGAGTGAATCCATTTTTTGCACTCCTTCCGGGGCTGGGCTATTCCAATCCTTTCAGTTTCTCCTTATTCTCACGCAGCATCTCACAAAGCCCTGCCCAAATGATAAAATCTTCCGTGTCATCTGTCATGCCCTGCTCAAACTGACGGTGGAATTCTCCGGCAGACATATGATACCTGTCTTCAAACTCCCTGATATCCAGTTGGATATTGAATATTCCTTTTTTCAACTCCGCAATCTGATAGGAAATAATATTCTGTGCAAATATTTCCTGATCATGCGTATATTCCAGAATTTTTTTTAATCGCCTTTCAGTCCGGGGTTTTATGTGTAATTGTAAATTTAACATAGCTCCTCCTTTATCTTTCCTCCTTCTCTTACAAAAGTACCTGTGCAAAAATTCATAATATTTTCACACAAAGCCACAAAGCTCACAAAGATACAAAGGTATGGATCAGCGAGCCGGGTTTTTCTTTCTGGACACAAAGAAACCCGGCTCTGCTTCACACAAAAAACTCTGTCTTTTTCGTAACCGTTGACTTGATGGCGTTCAGGGTGTCGCTCAATGTTGCAATCACATTGTCACGTATATCACCTGCAACAACGAGAAACATCACATCATCCCCCAGTGACAGTTTTCCTTCGGCAATTTCAACAAGGATTTCAACGATTCCGGGCCGTTTTTTATGCTCGGTGATGATCTCCTGCAATTTTTGGTGATCCACGGTGATGCTCAATCCTGATACGCTTCGACCATCCCGCGATGTCCCCCGGACAACGCCGTTGTGGCACAGGATCATTCCTGCCTTGTCATAATCCGGGTGTTTTTTGACTTTATCAATAAGATGTGCAAGATTCATAATACCTCCTAAATTTTAGGTTTTAGGTTTTAAGTTTTAGGAGTGCAAAAATTAAGCGAAGCGATTTTTTGCACCATGCGTTCTCCCCGATCCCCTAATTTTTAAACCGCTGATTAATCCGGCGGTGGCACCAGCAAACGCTCTTCAATGGCGTTTCGATCTGAAACATAAGCAACTTCCAAGCAGTCAATGAGTAATTTTGTAGCATACAAATACTGCTCAACATGCTCGGCTTCTTTTTCTGTAAATTCATAGTCTTCGATGGTAAAATGGGTACGCATAATGTCTGACAGAGCATCAGCGAATTTTTTCCACTCTTCACGAGAAGCTTCTTCTGAAGGAATTAAAATCAAAGAAACTATTGCACTTCTTGTTTGAAATGGTCTGGCTTCTATGTCTATCTTATATGCTTCTTCCTCTGCTTTGGTTAGAAGTCTTCTGAGTCTGTCATCACTGACAACAAAATCATCTAACCTCTTCATGAATATTTCAAAGAACTCATCAGCATCGTCAAGCATTTCAGCAGTCAAAACAAAAATTTCACGCCAGGTTTCATCGGTGAGATGCTCCTGAATCAAGTGTTTCAAAGTGTCTTTATGGTGGGCAACGATATATTTGGCAGTGTAATATTCCTGAAAAGTCAGGTGAGAGAATGAGTAAATTCCCTGGGCCCGCTCAACAAAAATACCATGCTGGGCCTCAATGGCCTTTATGACCGTAGCACCGTCAATATCCTCTTGGGCATCACTTGGCGGCAGATTCTTCAGATATGCGGCAACTTTTTCTCCGAGACGATCCAGTTTAATCAGGTATTCCCCATCTTCAAATGTTTCATAAGCAATACGGGTGAACATCTGGCGTTTTCTGCCGAGTGAGAGTTTCTGATATATCTCATCCCGTTTAATTTTGCGGCTCACATCCCATTTTCTCAGCAAGGTATCAATGGCTTCTTCATATATTTCAGAGCGGCGGGAGGGAAAGCTGAGGGTTTCCTCAAATCCAATACATAAAAGCGTGAGGAGCAGCGGGCTTTTCCCAAGGTCACGAAGGCGGTCATTTCGGATATCGTCAAATTCTTTCAGGAAATTGTCTGCAATCTGATCGTCGCGGGTAAACCACTTATAGACAAACATTTTTATCTGAGCTTCATCAAAATCCGCCATTTCAACATAAGTGAAATCTTCAAAGCGATATTCAGACGCAGCCACACGACAGGTAACAACAAACTTGCTCTTATCATGCGTTTTGCTAAATGCGATCAGTTCCTGGATCACCTGATTTCGTAAACCCTTTTCCTTATTGACCTCATCTAAGGCATCGCACAGGATAATTGCCCTGCCCTGTTTCAGAATATCTGTGATAAAGGGCTGGGCATCAGGAAAATCACAAATTTCAAATTGCCGGGTGATGAAATCGAACAGAGACAGCCCTGATTCTGAAAAACTTCTCAGTGAGACAAAGATCGGAACATAATCCAGTTTGTCCTCAGTCGCTTTCAGCGTGACATGCTTGAGGAATGTGGTCTTGCCGGAACCGGGTTTTCCCAGGATAAAAAGTTTTTGCGCTTCCTGAACAGCCTTTAGGCCATCTTTTCCTTTTTCAATGGCCTTTCCAAAAGAGGTTTTGCGCCGATAGATTTCTTCAAGCAGTTCCCACGGACCCCGGCGGAAAGCAGAGGGTGTGCTAAGTACATTGACGTGAGTAAAAATATCCTCCAAAGTTACAGGCGTGGCCATGCGCCAAATCTGCATGGTGCCGTATAATGCTTTCATTCTGTCCAAATATTTCTGAAGCGAGCTTTTTTCGATAATGCTCGCTTCTGCCCGAACAAACGCACTGCGGACAGACCAGAAATCCGGGGCACGGTGGGCAAATTCAACTTCAAGGCTGTAAGGCAGGACGAGAAGCAACGGTCCGGGAGTGCCTTCCATGAGGGTGTTTCGCACCTCGTTCATGCGCTGGAAAAGGATTATCCAGCCTTCCCTGTCTTCCTCCCCAGCATTGGAAGCGTCAATGACAAGCACCTTGTTCTCATCATCCTTATCTTCCCAATAATAGAGCGGTTCAAGAATCTGTGCCACGAGCATCTTGAACGTGGCAGGTTCCTTATCTTTTCCTGTGAAAGCAAAGCGGACAAACCGGACCGGCTCACCGCGCACATCCGCCACCCCCTGTTCAAGAACTTCCAGTGCTGCTTTTGCCTGAAACGCTGATTCACATGACATTATTGTAAAATTCAGCTTTTCAGCAAGGGCAATGGAATCAATGAGAAAGTCAATTCTCTCCTCTTGCCGGAGCTTCTTCTTTAATTTTTCAAAACGGTCATGTTCATCTCTTATCATCAGTTTTCTCCTGCCTCAAGATTTGCTATTGCTTTCTGAACGCCCGGAATTTCATATACTGCGGGATGGAGATCATACCACAGTTCTTTATTGAGGTAACGAAGCACAGCATGATTGGCGAGTATAATATCTGCTATTCTCCTGTGTTCATCATCCTCAATGGTGAGAACTTTTGATTTTGCCACTTTTGCCAGCCAGTCAAAGGTTTCTCCAGATACGATCATAAGGTATTCATTGGCTATGTCGGCTATTATGCGATCAAGGGCACTGTCAGGAAGGGGATGCGTTTTATGGGCGATGGCCTTCTGGAGCATCTGAACAATTTCACGGGGATAGCCGCCTGACCAGAGGAGCAGTTTTTCAATCCGCTCGTTTACATCTGGCCCGAAAATTTTTCCCAGAACAGCATCCGGCACACGTCTGTGTATGAGTTCAAGCGCAGCTTTAAGCCCTTGTTTGTATGGTTCACGATCTTTGGCACGAACCTTGATCATGGGAAGAAAAACGATATTCCTGATGCGGGTGGCGAGTGCCGAAGGGACTGTATAAAGAACATGCACAGGCAGACGCACATACGATGCGTTGCCCCTGAAAACCTTCTCAGCACTCGTGAGTACCTCATGCCAGTTGGATGTGATTCCCCTAAGTCTTTCAAGAGAATCAAAAATAATGACAATTCCGTCCTTTTCAAATTTTCGAGTGACATGGTAATTGCGCATTTCTAATTCACGTTTTGCGTCTTCTACAAACTTCAGGATATTTGAAGTGACATCTTCTCTTATGCGCTGGCGTAATGTGGGACGGCTCTTCATTTCAAATACAAGCTTACCTGCTGACGGAATGGCAAACTCCCCTTTGCCCATTTCTACGTCGGTATTCTGCAACCAATTCCATAATCGTTTGAAATATCCCTCATCAAGTGCTTTTTCCGGGGAACCTCCCTCCTGCTCAATGATTGCCTTTTCAGTGGCATAAACGACCGCGGTTATAATATCCGTTACTTCAATCGGGTTGGACAAGTCAATCACTTCTTCCGCGTTAATGAAGACCGGAAAAAGATTGCCCTCATCCGGGTCGGAGAGCCGCTTTATCAGCCGTTTCAGTTCGGTGGTCTTGCCTGAACCCGGAAGGCCGGTGAAAAGTTTGAAAGCCGGTTTATCCGAAAGCACGATCTCTTCCACAAGCTTGTCTGTCCAATTCACGCCTCGGATGAAATCACGGTTTTCCTCTCCGAAAGCATCCAAATCCACATTGCGCTCGTCATCAGGTTCCAGAGGCTCATAAGGGTCACAAAGATTGTAGTATTTCTTTCTGGTCTTGAAGTCCATTCTGTTCTCTCCCCATGTAAATCCGGTGAAAAATGTATGTTTGTAATGATAAATGGTGGGTTTCGCTTCGCTTCACCCACCCTACATTTTACATTCTTTGAATTGGGTGTATTATTTCTTCGGCTCTGTTCAGATCTTCCGGGGTGTTAATATTAAAAAAAGATATCAGATCGGGGTCTTTTTTCTGTTCTCTCCCCATGTAAATCCGGTGAAAAATGTATGTTTGTAATGATAAAT
>JAOZLU010000276.1:8045-8716 GCA_029934695.1 Desulfobacterales bacterium
TTCAGATCTTCCGGGGTGTTAATATTAAAAAAAGATATCAGATCGGGGTCTTTTTCGAGAAAGATTTTTTCCGGAATTTTTTTCACGCGGACATTTTCAAAAAATCCATGAATTTTAAGCTTCTTTTGGATAAGCTGCTGTTCCACAGGCTTCAGGCATTGTTTTGAATATACCGCGCAAAGCGGTTCAAGTCCTGCCGAAGTTTTCGGTATGAACACATCAAAACGCGGTTCAATCTGATCAATGATGGTTTCAGCCACTTCTTTTGTCAGGAAAGGACTGTCACAGGCAGTGAAAAACGCATAAGGGGTTGTGGCGCAGAAAAGTCCTGCATGGATGCCTGTCAGAGAGCTTCGGATTGGAAACAGGTCAGTTGTGACAACAGCATCCCACTCAAGATATTGAAGCGGATCATTTGTCACCAGAATAATTTCCTCAAACAAATCATTACATAAGTCATATACATAATCAAGAATGCGTTTCCCGCCGACGCGGACAAACGCCTTGTTTATTCCGGAAAAACGTGTGTTCAGGCCACCGGCCAGAATCACACCAGTACAGGGAAATTTCATTTAAAAAACCCTCTTCAAATATCAAATAAATCTCAAGCATCAAGCATCAAACATCAAACATCAAACATCAAACATCAAACATCAAACATCAAACATCAA
>JAOZLU010000277.1 GCA_029934695.1 Desulfobacterales bacterium
CGGAGTGCAAAGCTTGCTTTGCGAGTGCCACGGGGATTCGGACAAAGCAGGCTTTGTACTCCGGACAGACAACATGGACAAATGACAAAATATCCTTTACCCAAATCGTACAAAAACACATATCCGTTCAGACTCGGGACCACGTCGTTTATATATCCGGACACTTATATTCCCAATGTGAGGATGCTGGTGCCGTATCTGGATGAAATTGAGCTGTTACTCTTTGAAAGCTCATCAGAGAGCCTGCCGACAAAGCATGAGATAGAAATGTTGGCCCTGCTGTCAGAGGAATCTGATGTGACTTACAACATTCATCTCCCCACGGACATATCCCTGACTGATCCTGACCCGTCAGCGCGATGCCATGCAGTTGAAACCATACACAATATAATGAATCTCACCTCACCGCTCTCTCCTTCCACTTACACGCTTCATCTTCCATACAATCAGGAATCCCGCAAAAAAGAAGATGTGAAAAAATGGCAGGAACGCACTAATGGAAGCATGATCCAGTTGACAGAGGCTCTTTCCACTTTCCACTTTCCACTTTCCATCGAAACCCTGGATTATCCCTTTGAGTGGGCGGAAAAAATCGTAACTGATCATAATCTTTCCTTATGCATGGACATTGGTCATCTGATCGTCCATGGATCTGATGTCCAAGCATTCTTTCAGAAATATGCAGACATCATTTCAATTATACATCTTCATGGTGTTGAAAACGGGCAGGATCATATTGCTTTGAACCGGTTGTCAGAAAAGAATATTCATCTTGTCATGAAAATATTGAAACAGTTCAGAGGGGTTGTGTCACTGGAGGTATTCTCATATAATCACTTAAACGCTTCTTTGAATTTTTTGGAAGAACACTGGCAAATATACCAAAAGGATAGCAAAAATTGATAGTTGTCGCAGATAATATGCAGATCACAAATCGGATCATCGGGAAAGCTGTGAACGAGATGAACCCGGGACCGATTCAGGAGATGGCAAAAAAATGTGAGGCTGCCGGCGCGGAAATGCTGGATATAAACTCCGGGCCGCTCTCTCGTGACCCTGAAAAGAAAATGGCTTTTCTGGTGGAATCGGTTCAGGATGTTTCAGACCTTCCGCTCCTCATTGACACGGCAAACCCCAGGGCGATTGAAGCCGGCCTTCGCACGAACAGGAAAACAGCAATCATCAACGGCTTCTCACTGGAACCGGCGAAACTTGAATCCATACTTCCTCTTGCAAAGAAATTTCAGGCGGATATCATCGGCTATCTGTTATATCCCGACAGCCACGTCCCAGCTGACGGAGCGGAACGTCTGAGTGTGGCTGTCGAACTCTATGGCGAATTTCAGAAAGCCGGAATTGATCCGGAGCGTCTTATCATAGATCCTGTGGTTGCTCCCATTGCATGGCCGGACGGCAATTTTCAAAATATGGAGATATTGTCCGTCTTATGTCAACTGCCCGAACTTCTGGGGTTTCCGGTGAAAACGATTGCAGGGCTTTCAAACCTCACCACCGGACAGGGCCCCGGGGAAAAGAAACGCCTTTTGGAAAAAGCATATCTTCCCATGCTTGCCGCATCCGGTCTGAACATGGCGCTGTTGAACATATTTCACCATGAAACCGTCAGCGTGGCCAGTGCGTGCAACTCGCTGATGAGTCAGAAAATGTTTGTATATGAAGAAATCAGAGGAGAAATAAACCCGGCTTTTTTTTGTTAAGAGAAAACCCGGGTTTCTTCCCGTTCCCCTATTTTGGCAACAGTGTTGAACCGAACCTGCTGGACTTCCGATTTCCTGTGTCAAGTTTTTTCTGATTATAACGGATTTAGGGGATTCTTTTTAATAACTACAGAGAGCCGCAGAGTTCTTACTGTTTTCTCTGCGGCTTCTCTGTGGCCCTCTGTGGTTTTTACGGTTTCAGGTCTGAGGCTCTCCCCTTAATTCGTTATAATCAGAATATAAGCATTTCCTGTGATCTGGCAAACCCGATTATTTAGTTGCATCCAAAACAGCCTTGTCCCGGAGCCGACAGGTGTTTTTGTGCAAAAGGCTGGGACATCCGATAAAAGCCTTGACAGAGCATTCTGTTTATGTCATATAAACTATAATTTATGCATAGGCGGTTGTTATCTGTAATTTTTTTGACCTGCCGAAATGGGTATTGCATAGTTAGGGTTTCGGCAAAAACAGGGGCCGGAGTGGTCCTTGTATTTTTGTCCGGAGTTAACAGGAAACTGTATAATTACTGGTTATACATAAAAATGAAATATTGTCGATATGCGAGGAATAAAAAAATAAATGGCAAAAAAGAAAATAAATATAAAACCAAAATCAATAGAAGAAACACTTTGGCAATCTTGTGATAAACTGCGAGGTTCTATTGAACCATCAGAATACAAACATGTTGTTTTGGGACTTATTTTTTTAAAATTTGCAAGTGATAAATTTGAAAGACGCAAACAAGAACTTGTTGAAGAAGGCAAAGAAAAATATTTAGAAATGAAAGATTTCTACAATATGAAAAATGTGTTTTTTCTCGAAGAAATTTCTCGTTGGAGTTTTATAAGTAAAAATGCAAAACAGAATGATATTGCTCTGAAAATCGACACCGCGCTTCATACAGTAGAAAAAGACAATTCCGCCTTAAAAGGTGCTTTGCCTGATAATTACTTTTCCCGACTAGGATTAGACAAAACCAAGCTTGCGTCTTTGATTGATAAGATTAATGAGATAAACACCCTCGAAAATGGAGAACAGGATATTGTCGGGCGGGTGTATGAGTATTTCCTGAAAAAATTTGCCATTAAGGAAGGAAAAGGAAAGGGAGAATTTTATACCCCTAAAACTATTGTAAATCTGATAGCAGAACTAATAGAACCATATAAAGGAATAATTTATGATCCCTGCTGCGGCGCAGGAGGGATGTTTGTGCAATCCATAAAGTTTATTGAAAGTCACAGTGGAAACAAACAGGAAGTTTCTATTTATGGACAGGAATATACCAAGACGACTTACAAATTGGCGAAGATGAACCTTGCAATCAGAGGTATAGCTGCCAATTTCGGAGAAAATGACGCAGATACATTTAACAATGATCAGCACAAAGATTTAAAAGCTGATTTTATTATGGCAAACCCACCCTTTAACCAAAAGGACTGGCGAGGCGCAAATGAACTGCTGGATGATCCAAGATGGAGGGGGTATGATGTTCCGCCAAAATCCAATGCCAATTATGGCTGGATTCTTAATATGGTTTCCAAACTTTCTGAAAATGGTGTCGCAGGGTTTGTTCTCGCCAATGGCGCTCTTTCCGGTGGTGGTGAAGAGTATAAAATTCGCAGAAAACTTGTTGAAAATGATTTGGTTGAAGCAATTTTAATTATTCCAAGAGATACATTTTATACAACAGACATAAGCGTTACTGTATGGATACTCAATAAAAACAAAAAGAATAGAGCCGCTGAAATTAATGATAAACAAAAAAAATACCGTAACCGTGAAAAAGAGATCCTGTTTATGGATTTGAGGCGTTGGGGAAGTGAATATGAAAAAAAATTTATTGAATTAACCGCTGACGACATTGAAAAAATTGCTTTAAACTACCACAACTGGCAGCAAACCGGTTTTAAAACCACTTATAACAATATTCCTGAATATTGTTATTCTGCCGGTTTTGATGAGATAAAAGAGAATGATTTCTCACTTGTGCCGAGTAAATATATTGAGTTTATAGACAGAGACAGCGGGATTGATTTTGACACTGAGATGAAACGTATTCAAAATGATTTTAAAAGCCTGTTAAAAGAGGAAAAAGAGTCACAAGCCCAATTGATTAACGCTTTTAAGGTGCTTGGTTATGAACTGTAAAAGGCTGGGCGATTATATACATCTGGTGGATGAGCGAAATAAGGATTTGGCGGTTACAAATCTTTTGGGGATTAATATTTTCAAAAATTTTATGCCTTCTGTTGCCAATGTGTCAGGTACGGATTTATCGAAATATAAAGTTATTCGAAAGGGACAGTTTGCTTATAGTGCAATGCAGGTTGGTAGAGATGAAACTATAAGGCTTGCTTTGTATACTGATGATGAACCCGCAATAATTTCACCAGCATATTTGGTGATTGAAAGTATTGATGAAAACAAACTGATTCCTGAATATATGATGATGTGGTTCCAGCGACCTGAATCAGACAGGTACGGTTGGTTTATTAGTGATAGCAGTGTCAGGGCAAGTTTAGACTGGGAGCGATTTTGTGATATAGAAATTCCAATCCCCCATATCGAAAAACAGAAAAAATTTGTGGCAATTTACAAGGGATTGTTGAGCAATCAAAAAGTTTACGAAGACAGCCTTGATGATTTACAGTTGATTTGTGATAGTTATATGGAAACACTGAAAGGTATTGAGAACCATCAACCTTTAAGTGAATTGGTTGATTTAGTTGATAATAGAAATACAGATGGAAAAACTGAAAAATTACTTGGTATAAATGTAAAAAAGGAATTTATGCCATCCAAGGCCAATGTCACAGAGACAAATCTAACAAAATATAAAATAATCCAAAACGGGCAATTCGCCTATAGTGCAATGCAAGTTGGAAGAGATGAAACTGTAAGGGTTGTACTCTATTCGTTTAATGAACCTGCTATAATTTCACCTGCGTATAATATATTTTATGTTAATAGTGACGATGTCTTACCTGAATATCTGATGCTATGGTTTTATAGACCAGAATTTAATAGATACGGTTGGTTTATTAGTGATGGCAGTGTCAGGGCAAGTTTAGAATGGGAAAGATTCACAGATATAAAAATTCCAATTCCAAGCATTGAAAAACAAAAAGCCATAGTAACAATTTACCATACTTTGGAAACCCGAAAGAGAATAAATCAGCAATTGAAAGACAGTATAAAACCGCTCTGCCCTGTTTTGATGAAAGGGGTTGTAGAAAAAATGGTTAACAAAACTAAAAAGGAATATGCTGTATGACGTTAGAAAATAAATATAATAGAGGTTCGAAGTGGAGAAAATGGGATTTACATGTTCACACTCCATTTTCAATATATCAACAATTCGGTGAGGATAATGATGAAACTTGGAAAAAATACATTGCAGACTTAGAAAATTTACCAGATGAATTTGCAGTTCTTGGAATAAACGACTACCTCTTTATTGATGGCTATGAAAAATTATTACTTGAGCAAAAGAATAATAATAAACTTACCAATATTAAACTGTTACCAGTTGTAGAGTTTAGGATTGATAAATTTGCAGGAATTCAATTTGAAAATCTAAAAAGAATAAATTTACATGTAATTTTTTCTGATGATGTCACTTCTGAAACAATTAAGAGTCAGTTTTTAAATACGCTTGAACAAAGCTATTCCTTAGAAAATGGAGGAAAATGGACAAGAGCAATTACCAAAGAAAGTGTTGCTGAATTAGGTTGCCAAATAAAAAAGAGTATCCCTAAAGCTGAACTATCTAAATATAGTTCAAATTTATCAGAAGGATTTAATAATCTGAATGTAAAAGAAGACCAAATTTTTGAATCCTTAAAAAAGGATTGTTTTAAAGATAAATATTTAATTGCCGTTGGGAAAACAGAATGGGGAGAATTAAAATGGTCTGATTCATCTATTGCAACAAAAAAAACAATTATTAATCAAGCTGATATTGTTTTTACTGCTGCGGAATCGGATTCTGCATTTAATAATGCGAAATTAAAATTAAAAGAGCAGAAAGTAAATGATTTACTATTAGATTGTAGTGATGCACATTTCTTTTCAGATTCTACAAATAAAGATAGAATCGGAAATTGCTTAACCTGGATAAAGGCAGACCCCACCTTTGACGGTTTAAGGCAAATTCTAAATGAATCTGAATACCGTGTTTATATTGGTGAAAAACCATCTATTTTCACCCGAGTTGCAAATAACCGCATAAGATATATTAACGAATTAAAAATTACCACTACTGATGGATACGATGATAAATATGGAAAATGGTTTAAAAATATTTCAATTCCACTAAATCAAGAATTGGTTGCAATCATTGGACATAAAGGTAGTGGAAAAAGTGCAATCGCAGATATAATATCGCTTTGCTCAAACTATTACAACAATGATGACTTTTCATTTTTAACAACTAAAAAATTTCGTGAAAAAAGTGGCAGAATAGCACGCAATTTTGAGGCAACTCTTGTTTGGGAAAGTGGATACAAAGTTCTAAAAGGTTTGAATGATATCCCAGAATCAACTGATGAAAAAGGAGTAAAGTATTTACCACAGGGGCAGTTTGAAAGACTGACAAATGAGATTGCTACAGCCTCAGAATTTCAGAATGAAATTGAAAAAGTTGTCTTTTCTCATATTGAAGAGTCGGAAAAATATGATAAGCATTCTTTCGCTGACTTAATTGAATTTAAAAAGAATACTTTGGAAACAGAATTAACCGGCTTATATGCAAATATTGAATCGCTAAATACAAAAATCATCAAGTTAGAGATAAAAAACACCACTGCATATAAATTAGAAATAGAAAAAAAACTCAAGAAAAAAGAAGATGAACTAAATGCGTTAGTCGAACCTGAAATTATTTCTGACCCCAACGAAGATCCTCAAAAAAAGAAACAAAGTGAAGCTGTCATAACAAGCATTGACAAGTTAAAAGAAGTTATTGAAAAGTTAGAGTTAGAAAAAGATAAAAAAGTAGAAGAAAAGAAAGATGTCCTTATTGCCCTTAAAAATCTAAAGGACACAAAAAAGGAAATAGAATTAAAAATTGTTGAAATAGAACAATTTATATCTGATAAAAAAGAAAAATTCTCGTCGTTTGAAATAGATTTTAGTAAACTTATTTCACTCAAAACAGATTTTACAGAACTAGACAAACACATTTCTGAACAAGAAAAGAAACTTGATGATATAAAAATAATACTTGGTGAACAAACCTCTGAAGATGACAAAAGACCTGTAAACAAACAAATTGAAGAAAAGCGAAACAAGTTAAAAGAAGAACAGGCAAAACTGGATACAGAACAAAAGAAATACCAAGAGTATTTAAATGCCAAAAAACTATGGGAAAAAGAGAAAACAAAAATTATTGGTAGTGATTCTACACCTGAAACAATAGCCTTTTACAAAAAAGAGGTTCAATATCTCAAAGAAGATATTGAACCTGAACTGATGAAAAATTGTGATGAGCGAATAAATATTACTCGTGAGATTTTCAGTAAAAAGCAAGATGTTATTACAATTTATAAAGATGTTAAAAGCCGTATAAGCGACATAATAAGCAAAAATGCAAAAAAATTAAAAGATTATAAAATTGATATTGCAGCTTCTTTGGTCATACATACAAATTTTAATACTCATTTTTTCTCATTTATAAATCAAAAGCAAAAAGGCACTTACTATTCAAAGGAGGGTGCGGAGAAAGAACTGTTAAAAATTGTCTCTGACATCAATTTTGATAATGAAGATTCGGTAATGTCGTTTCTCAGCAATTTAACAGACTCATTTCACAACGATAAACGTGAAAAACAAGAGAATGCGGAACGGCTTATAAATGAACAAGTTCAAGATGTTTTAGCTTTATATAATTACCTATTTAAACTTGAATTCATTGATTTTAACTACCAACTGAAACAAGGTGACAAAGGAATTGAACAGCTTTCACCTGGTGAACGAGGAGCACTATTGTTGGTTTTTTATCTCCTCCTTGATAAAAATGATATACCACTAATAATTGACCAGCCCGAAGACAATCTTGATAATCATAGTGTTGTAAAAATTTTAGTTCCATTTATTCGTGAAGCAAAAGCAAAGCGCCAAATTATCATGGTTACACATAATCCAAATTTAGCTGTTGTTGCCGATGCTGAGCAGATTATTTATGTAAATCTAAATAAAGATGATAATTATACATTCTCAACTGTTACAGGGAGTATTGAGAATAAAGATGTTAATAAAAAAATTGTAGAGGTACTGGAAGGAGCCATGCCTGCTTTTAATAAACGGAAGAATAAGTATTATGAATAACCAACTCATAATCTACCAGACCGAAGATGGTAAAGTTAAAATAGAAACACATTTTGAAGATGAAACTGTTTGGCTGAATATTGAGCAGATTTCATATCTGTTTCAACGAGATAGAAGTGCAATAAGCAGACATATCAAAAACATCTTTACCGAAGGCGAATTAAGTAAAAAAGTGGTGTGTGCAAATTTTGCACATACCACTCGGCACGGGGCTATTGAAGGGAAATTACAAACAAAAAAGGTAAAACATTACAATCTCGATGTCATAATTTCGGTAGGTTATCGAGTAAAATCACATAGAGGTGTACATTTCAGAAAATGGGCAACAGATATTCTTAAAGAGTACTTGGTAAAAGGCTTTGCAATGAACGATGAACTGCTTAAAGAAGCAGGCGGCGGAAATTATTTTGATGAGCTTCTTGCGAGAATTCGTGATATTCGTTCATCTGAAAAAGTGTTTTGGCGGAAGGTTTTAGACATTTACGCAACAAGTATCGACTATGACCCCAAAATCGAACAGTCCATTCTTTTTTTCAAAACTGTTCAGAACAAAATGCACTGGGCTTCGCACGGAGAAACAGCAGCCGAAACGATTTACAAAAGAGTAGATTCATCAAAGGAACATATTGGACTGTCAAATTTTAAAGGCGAAATACCCACA